>JAGVZV010000015.1:0-3507 GCA_018302265.1 Candidatus Woesearchaeota archaeon
GATAACAAAATTTACTAAAAATTGGTTGTTTGATGAGAAAATTTCAGGATCTATTCATCTCGCATTTGGTATGGCTTACAAGGAAGGCGGAGACCCAAACAAATCAGCAATACACTGGGATATTGTAAAAGACTTAAGAAAAAACGGAAAAATAATTGCGGATGGAAAAGTTATACAGAAGAATGGTAAGTGGTTGATATGACAATTCTTGCCACATTAGCAACAATTTCTGGAAGTTTAATGGCACTGGCAAATTTTCCGCAGGTTTACAAGATATTCAAGAGGAAATCTGCTAAAGATATATCAGCAATAACATATTCTGTTTATATCCTCGGAGCTATAATCTGGATTTTGTACGGAAGGTAGTATAATCACTATAAAATAACAACAAACATAAGGTTTATAAATTAAAGTTCTCTAATAATAATATGAAATTAGACCTTCACAATTACATAGCAATCGGATTCCAGCCATACTGGTTGAGAGCACAAAATTATAATCCAAAAACTTTACTAGAACAAACTGTAATGCAGTGTTTTTCTAAAGGAATAGATGTATGCGGAGTTACAAGCAAGGAATTTGCAATCCCGAGAGGAAGCGTTCACGATCGTTTTTCATGTTTAGTAGCTCAAACAAAGAATTTGCCAGGGGATTATTCTCATGATAAGATTGAAGATGTTGCTTTGGTCGTAGAAAAAAGGGGTAAAAAAGTTATTTTATTAAATGCTCAGGGAGTAATCTCAAAAAATAAAGAAGGAGTAAGAATAGACTATCTTGTGATTGGGGGTAACCAAGTTGATAATAATCTATTAATAGGGGATTCAATCAAACAAGCAACTGATCGGGGTTTAATAAAAGCAATCCATTACCCGTTATTACTCGGCCTGGCTTATTGTGGAATGCCTGAAGCGGAAATGGAAAGGTATTGGAAAAACTTTGACTCAATTGCAGTTCACGATGCACAGATTCCACAGATTCCATACCCTCTAAATTGGTTTACAGAGTCTAAAATAAAGAGAGCAGAAAGATTTGCAAAAAGTAAATTCATGCACATGATTGCAGTTTCTGGAGCGCATAGAATAGCTGATATCGGGACAGCTTATATAGAGTCCACTGGTGAGTTAGAATCACTTGGAAAAGATTATTTATTGAAGTCTTTAAAACAATGTATAATTAATGGAAAAATGGTCAAAGGAAGCATCTCTCTGTCTGCTTTTCGTGATTGGCATTCTATATTTAAAAAAGGGGCTAAGAATCCCGAACAGATTAAAAGTGCTTGATCTTTTATTTATTTCTTTCAAAAGTTTTAAATAGCCGTCTTTTATAAGTTTAATATGCTAGAAACCAGTCTGAGAACACATTCTAATGGAGAATTAACAGACAAAGATCTGAAGAAAAGGGTGAAATTAACCGGTTGGGTGAATAGCAGAAGGGATCATGGGGGGATTATATTCATTGATTTAAGAGATAGGTACGGAATAACACAAATAGTATTCGAACCAAATAAAAGAGAATTATTCAATGAGGCAAATAAGTTAAGGCGTGAATATTGCATTGCTGTTTCTGGGGGTGTTAGGAAAAGACCAAAAGGAATGGAGAACAAGAGCATGAAGACAGGGCTTATAGAAGTTCTTGTTGATAAATTGGATTTGATCAATGCTTCTGAAGTGCCTCCTTTTGAAATAGATGCGAGAACAGAAATAAACGAGGATACAAGATTGAAATATCGTTATCTTGATCTAAGAAGAAGTGATTTGCAAAAGAATATTATAACAAGAGCTAAAATAACAAAGCTCGTTCGTGATTACATGGAAAAAAATAGCTTTGTAGAAATAGAAACTCCGATGCTTACAAAATCAACTCCAGAGGGAGCCCGTGATTACCTAGTTCCTTCAAGAGTTCATGCAGGTAAGTTTTATGCATTGCCTCAATCACCACAGATATTCAAGCAGTTGTTAATGGTGTCTGGATTCGATCGTTATTTCCAGATTGTCAAGTGCTTTAGGGATGAAGATCTAAGAGCCGACAGACAACCCGAATTTACGCAGATTGATATTGAAATGTCTTTCATTGATGAAAAGGATATTCAAAATTTATCTGAGGGAATGATAAAAGAGATTTTCAAGACCGTCTTAAAAAAAGATATAAAAATTCCATTCAGGAGAATTACTTATAATGAAGCAATGGAGAGTTACGGGTCTGACAAGCCTGACTTGAGATATGATCTAAGATTATATGATGTAGATGAAATTGCAAAGAAATCTGATTTTAATGTATTCAAGAATACCGAAGTGGTAAAATGCATTTTTGTTGACAGGGAAATTTCAAGAGCGGATTTAGATATTCTAGTTAGCTATGCAATAAGAGAGGGAGCGCAGGGATTAGCCTGGATCAAGGTAATAAATGGAAAGTTCGAAGGGAATCTTGCAAAATTCTTCAATGACAAACTGCAGAAAGAATTGATTAAGAAAACAAATGCAGCAAAGAACGGTGCTTTAATGTTCATTGCAGACAGAAAAAATATTGCTAATGCTGTTCTTGGAAGATTGAGATGTTATCTTGCTAAGAAATATAATTACATAAAAGATGAATGGAATCTATGTTGGATTACTGAGTTTCCTTTATTGGAATATAGTGATGAGGATCAGCGTTATGTTTCAGTGCATCATCCGTTTACAGCACCTTTCAGAGAGGATTTAAAATATTTAGATAAAGAGCCTGGAAGGGTAAGAAGCCACGGCTATGACTTGGTATTGAACGGAGTTGAAGTTGGCGGAGGTTCAATAAGAATACACGACAAGGAAACACAGGATTTGATGTTCAAGGCACTGGGTATTAGCGAAGAAGAAGCAAGAGTGAAATTCGGGTTTTTATTGGATGCTCTGAAATTTGCCGCACCTATTCATGGTGGGATCGCCTTCGGTCTTGATAGATTATGCGCTTTACTCACTAAAAATGAATCCATTCGTGAAGTTATAGCATTTCCTAAAAATAAAGTAGCAGAAGATGTAATGTCAGAAGCTCCATCTGAAGTTGATCCAAAGCAATTGAAGGAATTGAATATCAAGCTAGATGTTGTTAAAAAGAATGAAAAATAAAATGAACATAGACAAAGAGCTGATAAAAAAAGTAGCAAAGAATGCGCGCTTGAATCTGACTGGAAACGAGCTGGAAAGATTCACAAAAGAGTGTTCTGATATACTGGAAGCATTTTCCAAAGTTCAGAGTGTTGATACAAAAAATATAGAGCCAGCGTTTCATCCCATTGAAATAAAAAATCACTTGCGTGAGGATATTATACAAGATTCATTATCGCGAGATGATGCATTGAAAAATGCAAAACATCAGGAAAGGGGCTATTTCAAGGGACCAAAAGCGATATAAAGAGATTAAAATGGATGCTGAAGAAACAATAGAATCTAAAAAAAGAGGCGAGCAAATAAAAAAAGAGATCAGAAAGATGATAGCAGACTATCAAAAAACGCCTTTATATTCCTCCATGCTGAA
>JAGVZV010000015.1:3553-23456 GCA_018302265.1 Candidatus Woesearchaeota archaeon
AATAATAGGCGAATGGGAAAATTTTGTTGATTTAAGGGAGGAGATAGCATTATTTGATGAGGTGTTGGAAAAAGAAGAAAGAAAATGGTGGCCAACGGCATATGGTCAAAAAGATGAGCGTATGAATGTTTAGGCATAAAGGGTCAGATTGGTTTAAAATGTTAAACAAATTAAAAACAATAAATAAAGAATATAATTTTTTTAATGTAATCTCTGAAGATATAGAAAAACAAGAAAAGAGTTCCAATGGAAAATTAAAGGGATTATTTGTTTCTATTAAGGACTGCATTTGCGTTAAAGATATGGAATCAAGAGCCGGTTCTAGAATCTTAGAAGGTTACAAGCCGGTTTTTAATGCAACTGTTATCCAAAGATTAATTGATGAAGGAGCAATAATAATAGGTAAGACATCGCAGGATGAGTTTGGATTTGGATCCTTTTCAGTTAATACTTATAACATTCCAAAAAATCCATTTGACAAAGAGAGAACATGCGGGGGTTCATCAGGAGGATCAGCCGGGGTTACAAGGAAATTAAGTGAATTAAAAATAAAGCATGTTTCAATTGCAGAATCAACAGGCGGTTCAATTGCATGCCCTGCTGCTTTTTGCGGTGTTTATGGATTTACTCCAACTTATGGCGTAGTTTCAAGGTACGGATTGATAGACTATGCTAATTCATTGGATAAGATTGGAGTGATGGCCGACAATTTATCGGATCTAAAAAAGGTGTTTGATGTGATAAAAGAATATGACCCAATGGATTCCACTTCTTTAAACAAAGAGTTAAATAATGACAATTCAATAAAAAAAGTAGCTGTCATCAAAGAATCCTTGAATGTAAATCCAGAAATAAAGGAATTAATACTTAAAACAGTAAAAGATAAATTTGGTTCTTATGATTTGATTTCTCTGCCATTAGTTGAAAAATATGCGATTCCAGTTTATTATATATTGGCAATGGCTGAATCAAGCACAAACTTAGCAAAATATTGTGGAATGCGTTACGGCAGTTCTTTAGAATTAAAAGGAAATTTTGATGAGTATTTCACAGAAGTAAGGACAAAATTCTTTGAAGTGGAATCCAAAAGAAGAATCATACTTGGTACTTTTGCAAGAATGGCAGGTTATAGGGATGCATTTTACATAAAGGCAGCAAAAGTAAGAAATCTGATAATACAAGAGTACAAAAAGGCATTTGAAAAATATGATTTACTGATAAGCCCTACAATGCCTGTTATTGCACCAAAGTTTTCTGAAATAAAAAAATTAACTCCACTTGAAAATTATATGATGGATATATTAACAGTGGGCCCTAATTTAGCAGGACTGCCACATATTTCATGCAATGCAGGATTTGTAAAAAAAATGCCTGTTGGAATAATGTACATAGCAAATCATTTAAATGATTATAAATTAATGAATGAAAAACTAAAATGAAGCATTCAATAAAAAGAGGGTTGAGTTTTGGACTGGTATCTGGTATCATAACAACTCTTGGTTTAATAGTGGGTCTAAATTCTGGAACGCATTCCAAACTGGTTGTTTTAGGAGGAATACTGACAATAGCAGTAGCAGACGCATTTTCTGATGCTCTTGGGATGCATATGTCTGTTGAATCAGAAAACAGAAGAAATGTAAAAGAAATATGGGAATCCACAGTCTCTACTTATGTATTTAAATTGATATTTGCACTTTCCTTTGCAATTCCCGTGATCTTACTTCCGCTTTACACTGCAGTAATAATAAGTATTATATGGGGTTTGTTATTAATAGGAGGATTCAGCTACTACATCGCTAAAAAAGAAAGAATAAAACCAATAAAAGCGATAAGGGAGCACTTGTTTATAACAATCTTGGTTATAGTACTCACTTATCTTATAGGAAAATTTATTTCTGTTTATTTTATCTAATTTATTTCAGTGTTTTGTAATAGGGTCTTATCATTGCCAGTAGCATTATTATGATAAATACCCACCAGTAAGGCTTTATATCCTCAGCAAAAAATGCCCCTAGTACAAGGGCAAACATGCCTACTGATGTTTTAATTAGCAACATATCCCACATATCAAGTTTCTTTAGCCTTTTGTTGTACCAATCAAAAAATGCCATGTTCATTTAATTTCGTTGTATGCTTGTGCTAGTATAGTAAAGGATATTATCCCTGCAATGAAACTGCCTATTTCACTTCCCAAAAATGGAATTATTGACAGTATTCCTATTGCTACAATCCCTATTACCAATGATATTAACCACGCTACTAAATACTTTCCAGTCAGCACCTTCTCGAAGATCTCTCCAAAGCTAAAAGCACTTGAAAATTTCCAGTTCTTTACATACAGCAAAGTAGCCATTGGCACAATATAAGAAGCTACTAAAACAAGTATCAGGGCTGATATTAATAAGGGGCCTCCTGTTTCAACGCCCTCAAGAACGCTATTCATCAAGACTCCTTTAATAACACCAACACCAACAGCCGATATTCCTACGACCATTGCTGGTATCATATAAATAGCTCCTATTACAAATGTTAATAAACCATGAACAAACAATGTCCACCAATCCTTCCATTCAGGAAGATTGTTCTTCTTGTTCAGAGTTAATTTAGCTGTCTCAAGAAGATAACCTACAGACAAGAAATTTACTATTGGTATAATATTAAGGACAATACCTATAAGAAGTTTTTTTATATCTAAAAACGGCCTCTTTATAGCTTGTTGATAATCCATTAACAACACCTCCTTGAGTATAATTTCGTTTATTTTCAGGCTTTAAAAGCTTTTCCAAAACCTATTTAAAGAATATTAGCTTAGTATAAAAATGGTCAATAAAGAAACGCTAAATCTGATACATCAATTGTTAAATGAGAATAGATTTAAGTTTGCCTTTGATGCTGAAATGGATATACTAAAACAAGGATACAATTGGAGCAAGGATTTTATTCTTAATTGTCTAAAAAATGGTAAAATATATGAAGGGTGTGAATTATATACTGACAGGAAAGAGAGGCATAACAGATATTATTGCATACATAAACATTCTATTTTATCTTCCAATTTAATCATAATCGGATTTCTTATTTTAGATAATGTATTAATAATTCACATATCACCGCTAAACAAAAGCAGTAAAGAAGGAAAAATTTATTACAATTTATAGCACTTTTCCTTTAGCTATACTAATAAATTCTATATTATTTTTAAATAAACTTTTTATCCTGTTAATTATTGATGGGTGTAATTCTTTTCTTATACGTTCATATTCTTCTGAGCTTACTACTGCTTTCCCGCATTTGACACATTTCATTACCTGTTGTGAGAGAGTTTTCCCATTGTATATGATTAGTTCAATACCTTCTTCCATTTTTCCTTTGCAAGAATAACACCTTTCCATATATCCATTATATCAATCTTTATTTATAAGTCTTTCCAAAACCTATTTAAAGATTTTAAGATATCAAATAATATGGACATAGAGGTAGAAGTAAGGTCTTTTATAACAGATGAAGAACATAAGAAATTAATTGAACTTATGCAGAAAAATTCCGAATTTGTGAAAGATGATTATCAAGTAACTTATTATTTCTCAGGAGAAAAAGACCTAAGAGTGCAGCAGAATAATTTCTTCTCGAAAATCTGGTTCAAAGAGGGCCAGATACATGATAAATACAGAAAAGAAATTGAAATAAAAATACCAAAAGAAGACTTTGAAAAGATTGTTAATTTATTCAAAACTCTTGGATTTAATGTAGAGATAAAATGGTTCAGGAAGAGGCTGGAATACAAATGGAATGGCATAAAGGTGACAATTGATGATACCAAAGGTTATGGAAAAATAATAGAGCTTGAAAAAATGTCGAATGATTCTGAAAAGGATGTTGTTTATAATGAACTAGTTGAAAAACTAAAAGAGTTAAATATAAAAGAAACTCCACACCAGATATTTAAGGACAAATTTGAATTTTACAAGCAGAATTGGAGAAGTTTGATATGAAAACAATCATAGGTTTGGAAGCGCATATTCCAATTAATTTAGTAGATACAAAACTATTTTGCGGATGTTCTTTACCAGATGAAAATGCACAACCAAATACGTTCACTTGTCCTACTTGTTTATCTATGCCTGGTTCAAAGCCAGTTGTAAACAAGAAAGTAATAGAATTTGCATTAAGGTTAGCCATAGCCTTAAATAGTGAAATTCAAAATCAAATAATTTTTTCACGTAAAAACTATTTTTACCCTGATTTACCCTCGGGGTATCAGCGTACTCAATATGAAATACCATTGGGCAAGGGGGGTTTTGTAATATTAAATTCTAGAAAAAAAGTTAGATTAAGAAGAGTTCACATAGAAGAAGATCCAGGTGCATTAATACACAAAGGTGCTTATTGTTTGGTGGATTACAATCGTTCTGGAATACCACTAGTAGAAATTGTAACAGAACCCGATTTAGAATCTCCAGAAGAAGCAAGAGAATTTTTGAATAAATTAATCACAACTGTAAATTATCTTGGAATACACGATTCCCAAAAAGGGACTATAAGGGCAGATGCTAACATATCCATAGAAGGAAACAATCGTGTGGAAATAAAAAATATTACTGGATTTAAAGAAATTGAATCTGCTTTATTTTATGAGATAGCTAGGCAAAAACAAGAATTAGGGGAAGGTAAGGTAATACATCAACATACAAGAGGATGGGATACAAATAAACAGACAACATTTTTTCAAAGAGGAAAAGAGACTGAAATTGATTATTCTTATATCACAGAAAGTGATCTGGTTCCTATAGAAATAACAAAAGAACTTATAGAAAAAGTAAAAAAAGACATTCCTGAACTGGCACACGAAAAGGTTCAGAGATATATTAAACAATTCAAATTAAATAAAGAAGATGCTGAAACCATTGCATCTGAGTTTTTACTTGCTGATTTATTTGAAAAAGTTTCAAAGAAAATAGATCCGATACTTGCTGCAAAATGGCTTAGAAGAGAATTAATAAGGGTAGTTGAGTATAATAAATTAAATCTGCATGATTTAGAAATAGACGAGACTCACTTGATTGAACTGCTTGAATTAATAGATAAAAAACAAATTACTGAAAGGATAGGCCAAAAAATAATGGAACTGCTTGTTGAAAAACCATTCAGTCCAAAAGAATATGTGAAACAGCAGGGGATTAAAGTAGTTTCAGAAGATAAAGAGCTTGAAATTCTATGCAAGGAAGCTATAGAGCAGAGCAAAAAAGCTGTTGATGATTATAAATCAGGCAATGAAAAGGCCCTTTTCTTCCTATCTGGCGCTGTTATGAAGAAGACAAAAGGGCAGGCAGATATTAAAAAAGTCAATGAAATTCTTAAGAAACTGCTTAAATAGAAGTTCCAATAATCAGGAAAACACCAACTACCATTACCAGGCATGCTACTGATTTATAAAATAAATTCTTTTCTTTGAAGAATTCACCTCCTATTACTGTTGTAAATAATGTACTCGTCAGTAAAATCGGCATTACCAGTGAAATGTAAACTGATTTTATAGCAAGATAATAAAATGCTGTTGTCAGCAAACCCGAAACTGCTGTAACTATTATTGGAAACTTGGTTCTTTTTAGGGTATTTTTTATTTTTGAAAATCCATCGCGGTCATTCAGTTGTATTGTTAGTACCAATACTGTTGTAAACACATAAAACCAGAAAATCATGCTTATAGGATTGACGATATTGTTTCCAACAATATACCTGTCCCCTATTGAAGAGAAAGCGCCTATTAATAATGATAAGAATAACATGAGCGAGTATTTTGATTTTTTTATATGTAACCATACATTTTTAATGTCTTTTCCATGATCTGCCTCAAGCACATAAGCTCCAATTACAATAAGGGCCATTCCGATTATCTGAAGGTATGTTATTTTTTCCTCAAGCATGAAAAAAGCAAGCACTGCAACTATTACAGGGCTGAAGTTTGTCAGCGGAGCTGCGATGCTTATGTTTAGTCTTTTCAGGGATTTTGTCCAGAATATATCTGATTCTACAGACAGAACTGCAATTACAGCAACAATGGCGTATGTGGAAAGAGCCATATCAAAATTAATGAATGGAATTAATATCAATACGATTATTAATTGAAAGAGCTTGTTTATTGAAAGAAAAGATATTGAGTGTTCTTTTACCAGTGTCTTTTTTCTAGCGATAGTTGATATGGTGCTGAATACAGCAGATAATAATGCATAGATTATCCATATCATATTAAATTATAAATTACCCCTCCAACAAGTATAATGATAATTAGTATCTTAAGCAATAAATTTTTTGGCATTTTATATTCCGGATTTCTATCACCTAATTTTTCAGTGTAGAAGGTCATTGCAATTACAAGCAACCCTGCTATACCCCCCGCAAGAAAACCAGCGAAATTTAACACCTTGCTGAATGTTGCAACATTTTTTAATATCAAAAATAATACCAGCGGTACTAGCATTGCCAGCATAAAAGAGGTATCTTCGGATAATTTAAAATCAAATTTATATGTTTCTTTCATTGCTAACCCCAGCGCTATAAAAGAAGTGAACATGGCAAATATAGCAAACAGATTTCCAAGAATTAAAGCAATTGATCCAAGATAATTTCCAAGACCTATTGTTCCTATCTCTGTAGTATTAATCCCTGTAACGCCAACTATAATAAATGCAAATAAAGCATATATGAAAATAGGTATGATGCTCCCAATCAGAATAGCCTTTCTCATCTCTTTTTTATCTTTCATTAAAACTTCTTTTACTTCAGGTATAGACACAAGGCCGAGATAAGCAAATACCACAATCCCATAAGGAATAAATAAGTTTGTAAAACTAAATGTGGTTAGATTAGCAATATCAATGTGTTTTATTGAAAATATCCCTATTACCATCACAGTTAGTAAGATTAGTGATGAAACAATCAGTTCAGATACGCTTATTTTTTTAATGCCCCTGAATACCAAAAAAGCAGCTATGAAGAAAAAGACAAAACTCCATATCAGTGCTTTTCCGCCAAATATTGCGCTTAGAGATGCTCCCTCTCCCATCAAGTAAGCAATAAGAGCACCATAATCCCCTATTAAAATAGAAGCAAACATAATATATTTTCCCTTGTTTCCCAAATATTTGTTTGCTAATCCTGTTAGTTGATGATCTTCCTTTGTTCTAAGGACTGTTTCTCCAAGATATAAATTAAGAACTAACATCATAACACCAATAAATAATATATCAACCAAGCCTGTTAAGAATCCTGCTTTTGCAACAACATATGGGATCCCAAGAACTCCAGCACCAATTATAGTGCCCATTAGAGTTGCAGCTGCTCTAAACACCTCTTTTTTCATAGATTAATTAAGAATTTGGTTTTTATAAAAGTTGTTGTTTACTTTTTTATAAATTTATATACTATTCCCATTACAGTTACAATTAAACCAGAAATAATAAATCCAATGGCTGTAATTGGGACTATTATTACTATCATCCCACCTTCTCCACTACATCTTCCTCCAATACATAAAAAAGAGAGAATCATAAATAATATAATGATAAGTATCAAAGATAATAAACCTAATGTAATCATTCTTTTATAAACTGAACTATCCGGATCTATCTTAGCCATTATTTCTAAAAACCATACAAAGAAAAAAATAATTATATAAATATTTAAACTAGATAAGAGATCGTATAAGTTCATTGTAAAACCCATCTTTTCTCCAGAGAGATATAATATTAAAGGCATTATAATTTGACTTAATACCAAATATGTAAGAACTATAATCCAAACCCATTTAGATGGTTTAAATTTTTTTATCTCTTCTTTGGAATAAATCATAACATTTATAGTAGTTTGGTTTTTATAATAGTTTTGTTTTAAAAGATACCCCAAGCAATTAGCAAGACTATACCTGCCCCAAACAAGCAACCAGCCATTTTTCCAAGTGCAGATCCCAATGCTGTTCTTTTTTCCTTTATTTTATTTTTTCTTAAGTACTCTGCAGTCCATCCCTCAAATATTCCTGCAAACCCATCTGTTATTGCATTTGCTGCGCTTCCTCCAACAATCGCTCCTAGAACCCCTGCAAAATCAGCCCCTATAATTGCAGCTATTACTAAAATACCATTATCAATTATACCAAATACTATATCAGGCCATACTGATTTAATTTTTATTTTAAAAATTTTTAATACTAACAAATGCAGTAATCCCAAGATAATAAAAACCAAGCCAACCCATCTCTTTTCATAAACAATAAATATTGTTGCAGCTATTATTATAATAGAAAGTATTACCGAATTTATAAGAGCACTAAATAAACCGTCTTTTTTCATAATTAGTTAAATTTTATAGAATATATAAAAGTTTTTGTTTATACCCATCCAATAATCATTGCAATACCTACTAAGATAGTCAATATTCCTGCAATCAAATGCAGTTTTCTTATGTTCCTGTCTTTCCAGGTAACAACGTCTTCTACTTTTTTGAATCCAAAATACACAATTGCAGTTATCAGCAGCATAGGAGATACAAAAACAAGATTATAAATCAAGAGCCACGGAATTGTTTTTACCAAATCCATCACAGATAATATACTTCCAGCTACAATATATGGCCCCATAGTGCATGGAAGCAAAAATAAGGTTACAAAAATTCCAATGAAAAATGCCCCTTTAGCGCTTGTTATAGAATGAACTAATTTTTTCATTCTTGGTCTCAGAGACATCGGCATTTCTGTTCCAATTGTTCCGGGTTTATAACTAAAATAATCCTTAATATTCAATAATCCAAGTATTATTGCTAAAACAGCAAATCCATATTTGATATACAATCTTAATCCAGCAAGTGCTTGTACAAGCTTAAAGAATTGTATTATCACAACGCCGTAAACAATATACGTTAAGAATATTGCAAGGCTGAAAGCAAGACCTGCAAACAATACCTTTTTCAGGTTTTTTGGGTCATGTATCAGAATGTTTATCAGCACGAGAGTCAAGACAGCAATCTCGCACGGATTTACAGCATCAGCTGCAGCCAGACTTAAAATTGTGAATATAGAAAGGTCAACCATTTTTTAGTATTTCAAAATATTCTTCTTTTGATTTAGCCCCCATGTACACTTTGCAATTATACAATAAAGCAGGAATTTTCTGCGTTGTAAAGCCAAGAGATAACATATAATTTAAATCATCCTTGTTTGCTATATCAAGATATCTAAATTTTAAATTACTTTCCTTTTCAATCTCTTCTAGCATAGGAATAGCCTTAGTGCACCACGGACATCCGGTTTCGTGTATAACTAAAGCATCATAATCAATTTTATTGCAAATATCTTCAGGCAGTACTTTTCCATCATCCAGTATTATAAAGTTGCTGGAACAAGCAGCTACTAAAATTGGAATTAATACAATCAACCAAATCAGTTTTTTCATATTTTTAATCAAAATAACTTATTTAAAAAGCTTATGCAGATGAAGTACTGCATTATTCTTCGCTGGTTGGTACAACACATTTGTTCTGTTTGCAATCTTGCCATTCTTCACACTGGCCATCCCTGCAGCAATCTCCTGTTTTTATAACGCCTGTGCAGCATATCTGTCCTTCACCAGGCCTGCAATCCTTCTTGCAGGTATCACAATTTTCATCACTATCGCAGGTGCCATCACCGCAGTAAGGTCCAACAGCGCACTTGTAATCCTCGCATATTTCATACTTTGTTTCGTCACATTCAGAGTCCGAGCAACATTCTCCCTCTACTATCTTGCTATAGCAACAGATTGTTCCAGCATCCAACACGCAATCCTCAGGGCAACTAGAGCAAGTCTCTCCAGATTCCTTGTCGCAATCAGCATCTCCGCATTTTGGCTCCCTGCATTCATTGCTCACGCATTTAGATGTCTCATTGCAGTCATCATTGACGCGGCACTGGGCATCACACAATCCAATTTTAATTTCAATATAGTGCTTGTAATAACAGCCGTTTATTTTGTCTATTGTGCAATTAAATGCTGTTCGATTGTCGCAACCATCAGAAGAGCACTCACTTTTGCACATAGAATCCGGCTTGAATGCCTTATAGATATCATAAGCAGCGTAGACAATACCAAATACTATAATGAGAACAGCTGCTAAAAGTATAAATTCCTTCTTTTGCATATAGCGTAAACATTAAGGAGATTTAAATGCCTTGCGATTGATTATAAATCCCGCTAAACCTAGAATTCATTTTATTTGCCAATTCCTTATTGTATATTATAAGTATATTTTCATCGTTTTTATTATTTCCTGCACTTGTGGGATTATAGCTGCCAAGCACCAGAATGTTATTATCAATAATAAATGTTTTATCATGCAATAGATATGGATTGGAGTCTAATCTAACATCAACTCCATTTTCCTTTAAAAAATTATACTTTTCGTACTGCATATTTCTTCTTTGTTTTTCAAGTACACCACTTACTCTTATACCAAAATTATGTTTATCAACTAACTTTTGTGCAATCTGATCATCAGTAAACGAGAATACTAAGAAATTAATGCTTGAATTTGCTCCATCTAAAACACTTAATAGGTGATCTCTGCAACTGTCTTCCGGGCAAAAGTAATTTTCTATTCTTGTACCTCCATAATCAATTATAGGATATATTACTTGCGTACCCGAGCCAAAATTACCATCCCACAATTCGCTAAATTCATCCGCATAATTTTTTACTAGATAATCTGATTCTATCACAAGCAAATTATTATAATCTTTGAACAAAGAAGACTTTTTTGGGTTAAACGAGCCGGTAAATATCTTATTATCCAGGACACAAAATTTATCATGCATCAATTGCTTTTTAGTATCTTCTTTATGTGCTATTTCTACATCCGATGTATCATCTGTTACCAGCCTGTATTGTTTTTTGGCCAGAGAATTTTTTATCTTTTCCAGGTCTATATCATAAAAGGCACAATCAACCCTACTTGATCCATTTATTAGCTTTGATTCAATGGATTCGCAATTATCCCTCTCGCAAAAATATAAATCAATACTCTTGTATGATTCATGAACAATATTTTCTTCCAGTGCTGAAAATCCAGTTATATCCTCTTCTCTAAATGCAATCAATCCAATCCCTGCCAGTAAGCAAAAGAATGCAATTTTAACCAGTGTCTTTGACTTCATGCTTATTTTAGATTAGAAAATTATATAAAACCATCTCACTCATAAAACAAAATGTCAGACGATTACGGAGTTCCAAGTTTCAGGAAGTCCAGAAAGGAAAAGAGGTTAAAATCAAGATTTAACCCGTACAAGCACGGCGGAAAACACAGGACAGAGAGCATTAAAAAAGATGGTTGAGATCAAATTTTCAAGATTGAAAAAAGAATGTCCTTCATGCGCAGAGGATCTTATAGTAGACCAGGAATTGCTGCTTATTTTTCTTAATTCTCCAATACGCGATAAAATAATGAAATTTTCTAAATTAAATAAAACTGAGAAAAAAGAAATATTAGAATTTGTTGATTATTATGCAAAATTGAAGATAGAAGAGGAAAAAAAGAAAAAACCCAAAACAGAAAAGGATGTAAGAAATATTGAAGTCGGTATTTTAAAAAAGCTATTCAGCGCTGAGATACTGGAATTCAAAAACCTGAAAAGAACAGAAGCCCTTGATGTTGCAAGAAAGATAATCAAAGTTGGCTATCCGGATTCAGCTGTTCTTGAGATGCTGGAAATTGACAGGATTGCAACTTTGACAGGGATAGATACAAAAAGGAATTTTCCTTCCGAGTTCATGGTTTTTGATGCAAAAAACAGAAAGATCGTTGGTGTTGGAGTAATAACAAAATAGAAAGGTCAATATATCAAAATTCTTTTTTAAAAATATGGGTAAAAAGACGCTAAAATTGTTTGGCGGCAAAAGGCCAATAACAAATGCGCTTTCATTTAATGCAGCATGGTTGTTTGCTGGGATTTTATCAGCCGGCTTTGGATTATATGCATCAAAACTCTTGTTAGGCTTATCTAAAGCTATTGGTTTTTATGGAAAGAAAAAATAAGGAGGATTAGCATCAAACTGAAATAAATAGCAATATTTATAAGTTCTTTATCCAGGGTTTTATTATGTGGGAGTGCCGGAGATATACCGGAATCTGGAAATGTTAAAAACACCAGTTAACGGGCAGGTCTGGTTATCAGTGCTAAACTTAAGTTTTCCAAGGAGAAATCCTGTGACTTAGTGTCTACGCAGGTTCAAATCCTGTCTCCCACATTTTTAGTTAAATTTAAAAAAATGAATCTTATTTAGCAATATGCCTCAGTAGCTCAGCCTGCTGGAGCATTTCCTTGGTATTGCAACAAAGAGGAAAAGGCCGTGGGATCAAATCCCACCTGAGGCTTTTAGAAACATTTATTAAACCAAAATAATTTAGTAAAACATGCAGAAAAGAGGTCAGTTTTTCATTCTAGGCGCAATAATACTAGCTCTGGCTTTGTTTGTGCTTATGGTTAAGTTAAATACATTTGAAGATATAGATCTATTAAAGGATTTTCCAGCTCTTAGCGCTAATTATAAAACAGAAAGCGTGAAAGTAGTGAATGATGCTATTATGAATGGAGAAGATGAGAATGCAAAGCTTTCTGAATTTACAGCAAATTATGTTGGTTACGCTAGAACAATAGACCCAAATCTTGGATTTGTTTATGTATATTATACTAGAAAAGTAAATAATGAGGGGGATATAATAGGGGAAGCTGTAGTTAAAAATTATCTTGGTACTAATCCTGTGAATGTTTATTCAATTACAGGAACAACTCCACCAAATTCTTTGTTTGGTGATACTGATACATCTATTAGTGATGTTTCTTTAAACGTAGATGGAATAGAATTCAAAAAAACAATTCCTGTTTATGTTAAAAACTTTGGTTCACAATATAATGAAGCAGATGTTACTGGACCAGTATCAATTGAGATAGCAGGTATATTTTATGATGTTCCATCAGGAAAACGTTTGACAGTTATTGCAAGAAGTGCAGATCCAACTGATCAGCAAATAAATGTGGAGGATATACAATGAAAAAAGCAGTTAGTCCATTGGTAGCGTACATCTTGCTAATTGGAATGGTAGTCACAAGCGGTGTAATGGTTGGCAATTATCTGATAAAACAGGCAAAGACAATTAGTTTCGAATCCAAGGAAATAGAGGTTTATTGCTCAGAGGTTGCAATAGACGCAATCCCTATCTGCAAAATTGATATTGCTGGCAGTTACGCTAATCTAAAATTAAATCTAACCAACAGGGGTTATTATAATGTTTCAAATTTAACTATAATTATTGCTTATTATCCATATAATGATTTGGGTGGATTTTTTATGGAAGGAAGCAATAGATTACAGATTCCAATAAGACCCGGAAAAAAGGCATTACTTGAAGTAGTAATAAATAAAACAGCCCGTACAGAAATTACTATAACACCTTCAATTGGTTTTGGTGATAAGATTGCAAGTTGTAATGAAAAGGTTTTTAAAGTAGAATTAACCCCATCAATTATAAATGGTTTAGGAACCATATGTCCTTAAAATGAAAAAAAGAGGTAAGGGAATTTCACCATTGATAGCAACTGTTTTGCTAATAGGTTTTACTGTGATTATTGCTGTTTCTGTCTGGATGTGGTACGGAGATATTGTAAGGGGGCAGTTCATGAAACAGGGAGCTTTGTCTGATATCGAGCAATCTTGCATGTCTGATATTTTTTTAGAAGTTCCAAGCGCTTCAAAATCTGGAAGTGACGTTACTGTCACAATAAGGAATTCTGGCAATAAAATATTTAATGGTGTTCGTGTTCTTGTAAATGATGGGGAGCAGGTGTTAAGCGAGAAGGAAAGTTTTTCTCCCAGCGAAGAAAAGACGATAACCGTTACTGCAAGCGTTAGCGCAGATTCTATAGAAGTAATGCCAATGATTGTCCGCCAGGGAGTTCCAGGAACATGCTCAGAAAAGGGTGTTAAATATAAGTTATAATGAAAAAAACGAAGTTAAATATAAATAAAAAAGGAGAATTAGAAGAATTGTGGTATCTCTTAGCTATCATAGCTTTATTGATAATTATCTTGGCAATTTGGCTAATAGTAAAATAAAATGAAAAAAGATATAATAAAAATTATAATAAAATCACTTGTGATTATACTTGTAATCTTTGGATTGTTTATCATATATCAAATTATAAAAAAAATATTGGGAGGTTCTTGGAGTACTGAAAATATCATAGTCTCCCTTTTGATATTAAATTTAGGGGTGGTTTTAACAATAGGATTTACAGCTGCAGAATTAAGATCGGACCATAATCATCTAAATAAACAATTTTTAGCTTTAGCAAGAGACTTTAAAGATCATATAAAAAAATGAAAGGAGGTGAACATATTGAAAACTAGAAGAGGAGTAAGCCCATTGATTGCAACGGTTCTAATCATCGGTTTCACAATCGTTTTAGCAGCAGTTGTTATGCAGTGGGGTGGAGCTTTTGTTAGACAACTAACAGAGGAGCAAGCAGCAAAAACAGAGACAGCAACTTCTTGTATTGGAATGAATTTTGAGATTGCGAAAGCAGATTATACTGGTACTGGTACTGGTGGTTCTATAATAACAACAATAACCAACAATGTTGACAAGAAAATAGCAGGGTTTGTTGCATTACTAGATCAAGGTACTGCATCTGTTAGTATAGCCTCTACCGACAATTATGTTAGTTGTGGTACAATAGGAACAGATGATGGAATTGAAAGTTTTGCTACAGAACCATGTTCTATCCCAGTTGATAGCTCACAAGCAGTGGATATTGTAGTTACTGATGGTGATGGAGTTGATAAACTTAAATTAGTTCCAATGATTGAAGGAAAAGACGGAAGTAAAAGTGCATGCACAATTGATTCAGCAGTAAGTAGAGAATTAGAATAAATTTTCTTTTTTTTCTTTTTTTAAAAAAATGAGCAAAAAAGCAGATGTCTGGGTATCAGCAGTAATTTACGTAGGCATAGCCATCACAATTCTGACAATAGTTTTAGCAGCAGGCCTTCCTGTTATAAACAGGATGAGAGATCGTAATACAATAACAGAGACAAAAGATATTCTTCACAGCCTTGATTCCATAATAACAGGGATTGTTCGTGATGGTCCTGGATCCCAGAGAACTCCTATAATAAGGATAACAAAGGGAGATTTTGTTTTTGAGGGCGCAGGAATTAGCTGGACTCTTCCAAACAGCAAGTTCATGCTTTCACAGCCAGGAGAGACAATAGAAGAAGGAAACCTAAGGATTATAACAACAAACAGCCCTGTAGAAGGCGAGTATAATATACAAATAACACTTTCTTATAGCGAAATTAATATAGAACCAACAATTAAAACACTATCAGGCCAGTACAAGCTTGTTATAAAAAATGCCGGCGTAGTTAGTGGAAAGGTAAAGGTAACAATAGAAGAGCTGGGCATATAAACAAAAGTTATATAAATTCTTAATCTATTTTTATATATGTTTGAGAAGTTGTTAAAAAAAGAGGCATCTCCGGAAAAAGAGGCAAAGAAAGAGGAATTTCTGTTCAAGGTTGAATTACAGCACGAGATTCCTGCACTTCCTGATTTTAAGACAAAAGAAGAAACAGACATACGCTATCCTCTGATAGAGCCTTATGCATATGTCCATATCCGCTGGGATTCTGCTACAGAAGAAGTAATATATGAAGTTGAAGAGCCATTGCTTGACAAGAGGGAAAAAGAAATCCTTAGAATACTTGAGGACGGAATTAAGGAATTAATAAATATAAGCTTTGTTTCTGCAAAAGAGGGGGATAATGTAATAAAATATCTTGAAAAAAATATTAAGATTTTGTTGAATGAGCTTGGTTTCTCGCTTTCAAAAGAAACCTTCCTGAAAATAATGTATTATGTTTACAGGGATTTTGTAGGCCTCAATGAGATAGAGCCCATGATGAATGATTATTTCATAGAGGATATTGAGTGCAACGGGGTTAATTCCCCTGTTTATATAATTCATAGAAAATATAGAAATCTAAAAACAAACATATCATTTGATAGTGTTCCTTATCTTGCAGGCTATGTTGAAAAACTAGCTCAAAAGTGTGGCCGTTATGTTTCTTATGCCTCTCCTTTGCTTGATGGAAGCTTACCGAATGGATCAAGAGTTAACGCCACCTACACCGCAGATGTTTCTTCTAAAGGGCCAACTTTCACAATTCGTCAATTTTCTAAGGAGCCATGGAGTCCGCCAAAGATGATTGAGCTTGGAACAGTAAGTCCTGAGATGCTCGCTTATTTATGGATTCTAGTCGAGAATGAATTCAATGTAATGGTTATTGGAGGAACTGGCTCTGGGAAAACCACATGTCTTAACACATTAGCATTTTTTATTCCGCAGCAAGCAAGAGTCGTTTCTATTGAAGATAGCGTTACTGGGGATTCTAAACTAATAATCAAAAAAGATAATCAAATTAAGAATATCACAATCAAAGAATTTGTTGATAAAAAAATAGACGCAGAGATTTTAACATTAGACGAAAAAGGAAAATTAATCTTTGTTAAACCTTCTAAGCATATAAAACATAAAGTGAAAAAGGAGATATATGAGATTTTGACTTCTACTGGAAGAAAAGTAAAAGTCACTCAAGATCATTCTTTGTTTACATTAGGAGACTCTGGATTAAAGGAAATAAAGCCAGCTGAATTGAAAGAAAATAAGTCTTTTATAGCAGTTCCTAGATCTTTGCCTGTTAAAGGCGTTGAAATAAAAGAATTAAATTTAATGAATTATTTGAATTATTTCAAAGAAGACTTTTTACAAGGAGACTATATTAAAAAAATATTTGAAATATATTCTTTTAAAGATTTAAATGTTAAAAAAGAGAGGTATATATGGTGGAAAAGGAACAATATTATTAAAGTAAAAGAATTTATGAAATTAAAAATAAACTTTTCTTATGATGAACTTAAAACGTTAAGAATCAAAAGTAAAAATACATCTTCCATACCTGTATTGTTCAGTATAAGTAACGAATTTTTTTCTGTTATTATCTCAAATGTAGATAAAGAATGTAGAAATATATTCAGAAATATAGCAAAAATATTGAATTTACATTTTTCACATATGAATGACAATGGAGTATCTTTAAGGATTCATAGCACTATACTATACAAATTTATGAAGTACGTAATCAAACTAGATGGTTATTCTGATAACAAAAAAATACCTGAATTTATATTTGGTTTGTCTAACGAACAGATTAATCATTTTATTAAGGGTTATTTCAGTGCAGATGGATGTGTTAAAAAATACGAAGTTTCTTGTGCCTCTCAAAGTTACAAATTGCTTGAAGACTTGCAATCTATGTTATTAAGATTTGGAATAATATCTAGAATAAATGATTTTAATCGAAAGGATAAATGCATCAATCTTTCCATCTCTTCAAGCGAGAATATTTCAAAATTTAAGCAGATAGGATTTTTACAAGAGATTAAAAATTATAAATTAAGCCTATTAAATAAGGTAGCAACACATGCTTGCTCAGATATTATTCCTTTAAGCTTTGCAAAACTATCAGAATTAAAAACTATGATTAAAAATAGGATGCCTAGCCAATATCTAACTTTAAAAAGCAATATAGGGAGAGGTTACTTGCAGAGAATAGCTCCGATAGAGAGTGAATTTAATGACATTTCTCATAACGATGTTCTTTGGGATAAAGTTAAGAAAATAACCAAAAGGAAGTCAGATGAAGTAGAGGTATTTGATTTAAGTGTACCAAAATATGAAAAATTTTTATGCAATAACATAATTGTTCATAATACAAGAGAATTGATGTTGGAGCATGAAAACTGGCTCCCAAGTGTTGCTCGTGAGGGTATCGGCCTTGCAAATATTGTCGGTCAGAAATATGGTGAAGTTACTTTATTTGATTTACTAAAAGAATCTTTTAGGCAGAGACCAGATTATGTTATTGTAGGGGAAGTTAGAGGGAAAGAAGCTTTTGTATTGTTTCAGGGCATGGCAAGTGGACATCCAAGCATGGGAACAATGCACGCGAATGATGTTCAAACAATGATAAGAAGACTTGAAACACCGCCAATTGAATTATCTCCGTCACTAGTGGAATCAATGGATGCTGTCTGCATAATGTCGCAGGCGAAATACAAGGACAAGGAAGTAAGAAGATTAAAACAGATAGCCGAGATTATTTCAGTTCCGGAGGAAGTTGGAAAAGCGCAAATAAATACTCCCTTTCAATGGGATTCAAGGACAGATACTTTTTACTTTAAAACTGACAGCTATATTTTCCAGAAACTAATGAGCCAGCACGGCTATACCAAAGAACACCTGGTGCAGGAATTTGATTATAGAACAAAATTGTTATATGAATTGTACAAAAGAAAAATATTTTATTTTAGGGAAGTTCAGAAAATAATCCATGAATATGCCAGATCTCCAAAGAAAGTTCTAAAAGACTATGGTATCATAAAATGAATGATCAAATAGACAAAAGAAAAATAAAAAATTTTGTCAAGCAATACAGGTCCAGGAAAAAACTTCCGGAAGAAGAGATAAAGTACACTACTTACAAATCCAATGAATTTGCAAAGTTTTCTAACCGATTTGTAGAACCATTGACAATATATCTCACAAATAAATTTCCAGACCTATTCAGGCCATTAACAAAGTCATTGAAGTTAGTAAGATTTAATATGCTGAGCAAGAGCTATATTGGATTAGTGCTTTTTTTAAGCATACTGTCACTCCCGTTTTTTAGCGTTATTTTCTTTTTATTGTTAAAAAGCATGATAAAGGGAATTGCTGTCGGTTTTGTGTTCATGATATTCACGTTTGTTTTAGTGTATTTCTACCCCCAGTCGGATATAAGCACAAGAAACAAGAGAATCAAGAATGAACTTCCGTTTGCTGTAATTCATATGGCTGCTGTTGCTGGCTCTGGAACACCGCCGTTAAATATATTCACTCTTCTTGTAAAATCCGAGTCAGAATATCCTGAGCTAAGCAAGGAATTCAAGAAAATACTGAACTATGTGAACATATTTGGCTATAATTTGACAACAGCGCTGAAATCAACAGCCAATACAACCCCTTCAGGTGATTTTCGCGAATTATTAAATGGAATAGTGTCTGCTATAGAGACAGGTGGGAATCTCCGCGAGTATCTCGACAACAAAGCTAAAGATTCACTGTCAACTTATAGATTAGAAAGGCAAAAACAGGTTGAAGCCATTGCAACTTATTCAGATATTTATGTTGCAATACTTGTTGCAGCGCCTTTGTTATTTTTGACAACGCTTACGATAATAAATGTGATAGGGGGGTCAATAGCAGGCGTTAGCGTTGAGCTAATCTCTAAAATAGGAACATTTGCTGCAATACCTGCGATGAATATAGGATTCATAATATTCCTGAATCTGGCTCAGAAAGACTAAAATGGAATTCAGACTAGAACTAAGGCATATACTGTTCATAATATTGGGTGTTCTTTTAATAGCTGGAGATTTTTATTTTTTCCTTGGAACAAGATGGTTCAAGCCGGCGTTTGTCATAGCCCTGGTATTAATTGCCCTGCAGTATTTCATTGATTTTTTCCACGAAAACAAAGTTCAAAAGCAGATCGAAATTAAGTTCCTGGAGTTTGTGCGCGCTCTTGTTGAAACAGTAAAATCAGGGATATCAATACCAAAGGCAATAAGGGAAGTCAGCAAGGAGGACTATGGTTATTTGACTCCGCATGTTAAAAAACTGGCAAATCAGCTCGAATGGGGTTTTCCCCTGCATGCAGCGCTTACTAATTTTGCAAAAGACACCAGAAACAGGGTAATAGCAAAATCAGTTGCAATAGTG
>JAGVZV010000001.1 GCA_018302265.1 Candidatus Woesearchaeota archaeon
CCGGGATAAGATAATTAAGTTTGCAAAATTAACCAAAAATGAAACAAAATCAGTTATGGAAATAGTGAATTACTATGCCAGGCTGAAGGTAGAAGAAGAGAAAAATGCAAATCCAGAAAATCAAGATGAGGTTAGGGCTGTAGAAATTTCCATACTGAAAAAGATTTTTATTTCTGAAGTCATTGAATTCAAGAAACTGAAAATTAAGGAGGCATTTGATGTCGCTAAAAACATATTGCGGGTGGAATATCCCAACTCAGTTGTTTTAAACATGCTTGAAACAGACAGGATTGCAACGCTTGCAGGATTGGACACGAGAAAGAAATTTCCTTCTGAGCTATTGGTTTTTGATACCGAAAAGAAGAAAATAATAGGGGTAGAATTAGTATTAAAATAAGATGGATTTTATTGCTCATGCATTGTGGATGTATATAATATTTTACAACAAGCCTTATCTATTATTAGCCATATTCTTCGGAATCTTTCCTGATTTAGTTACATTCACAATGAATTTTTTTAATACTCTTGCAACAAGAAAATACAGGCGTTTCAATTTCAAAGACCCTGAGACAATACTTCCTCATCTTCCAAAATACATTTTTATGCTTTATAAGATAACGCACAGTCTGGTGATATTCCTGATAGCTTTTGCTGTTGTAAATCTTGTAACAAGACAAACTCCTTTCTATATGTTAGCATGGCTGTTGCATATAGTGATAGACATACCAACACACACAAAGAAGTTCTTCCCTGTCCACTTTTTGTATCCGATTTCAAATTATGCTGTTGATGGTTTTGCATGGGCTAATAAAAAATTCTTGGTTATGAATTATATTTTTATATTGATATTTTTGCTATTGAGGATTTTGAGCATAATATAAATAGCAATATTTATAAGTTCTTTATCTAAGGTTTTATTATGTGGGAGTGCCGGAGATATACCGGAATCTGGAAATGTTAAAAACACCAGTTAACGGGCAGGACTGAGTAATCGGTGCTAAACTTAAGTTTTCCAAGGAGAAATCCTGTGACTTAGTGTCTACGCAGGTTCAAATCCTGTCTCCCACATTTTTTATAATGAAAAATCTCAAGAAAGTTATTGCTATATTCTTTATAGTTCTTGTTATCTTAGATTTGATATTTTTTATAATTCATAAAATATCAACTATATTATTCTGGCTAGTTCTGGCTCTTGCTGCGATTGTTGCTTATTTATTGCTTCCCAGAATCAAATAATTTATATTCTATAATATAAATATTGAAGTGAACTGCAAATTGCAAGGTGTGCGCGCAGAGTTTATAAAGAAAAAATCTTTAAATAAATCATGAAAAACCACTTAGATTGGTTAGATAAATTTCATTATAATAATATAAATAAAGTATACCTTTATGGTATTAATCAGGTTTTTATAGAAATATCAAAAAACAAATTCATTTCTTACCATCGTATAGCAAAACATCTCAATTTGGAAGAGAGAAGTTTTTATTATTGGATTAATGGAAAAAGACCTATTCCTCTAAGTCAATTTATGATTGTTTTAGATTATTTTAAATATAATAAAAGAAAAGCTTATGGATTAATTGAAAAACATTTAGAAGGGATTGCAATGGGTTCTGGTCATCGTAACAAAATAATAACTCTCCCATTCACACTAACTACTGATTTAGCATATTTTATTGGATATTTATTAGGTGATGGTTGTTTAATGACTAATAAGTGGACCGTTTCGATTTGTGACGAATATTTTGAACAAATGGATATTCTTAAAAATTTAGTATTTAATTTATTTAAAATAAAAGGAAAAATCTACAAGGGTAAGGGAAAATATATCTTAGATATTTATTCTAAAGCACTATGGTTATTTTTATATCATATTTTTGAAGTTCCAATTGGAATTAAACATTTTAATTTAAAAGTTCCAAAAATTATAGAAAATGCGAATAGAAACATCCAACTTCAGTTTATCAGGGGTTTTGTGGATGCTGATGGTGGTATTTGTAGAATTGAAGATTATAATGAATTACCTAAATGGTTTGTTAATTGCCCAAGTTTAGAAGTATCTCAAAAATCTAAACCCATTCTTGAGTATATTCAATCAAAATTATTTGAAATTGGAATAAAAGGAAATTTATATTTTCATAAACAAAATAAAGCGTATAGATTAATTATCACGGGAAAGGATAAACTTTTAAAATGTAAAAAGATTTCTATATTTACACATCCTATTAAAAAGAAAAGATTAGAAGGCATATGCCTATACTTCGCCCCAGTGGCTCAACCTGGTGGAGCATGTCCTTGGTATTAAAAACAAAAAGGACAAGGTTGTGGGTTCAAATCCCATCTGGGGCTTATTAGAAACATTTATTAAATCAAAATAATTAAATAAAATATGGATAAAAGAGGTCAGTTTTTCATTCTGGGTGCAGTAATTATAGCTATGGCATTATTCGTACTAATGGTTCGTGTAAACACATACGAAGAAAAAATTCTGCTCGAGGACTTTCCAGACCTGAGCAAGAATTATGAATCAGAGAGTATAAAGGTAGTTAATGACGCTCTATTAAATGAATTAGACCCCTTTGTTAAATTAGATGAATTTACTAATGGATTCGTTGATTATGCAAGAACCCTGGACCCTAACATAGGTTTTATTTATGTATACAAGGACAAAAATGGAAATTCTAAAGTTGTTAATTATCTTTCTGATGAACCAGCAGATATTTACGGAGATGACGGGAGCAGTTCTACATTTTCTAATTCAGACAATTCATTGAATGATGTTTCTCTAAACTTGGGGGGTATGGAATTTAAAAAAACAATTCCTGTAAAAGTAAAAAATTTTGATAGTTCTTATGTTTCTTTTGACACTTCAGGAGATAAGGTTTATATTGAAATTGCTGGAATTTTTTACTCAGTTGACTTGATGGATAAGCCTTTTAGTTATATTGCAAAAAGTGCAGACCCAACTAGCAACCAGGTAGAGGTTAGTGTTCTATGAAAAAAGCTGTCAGTCCGCTAATTGCTTATATCTTACTAATTGGAATGGTAGTTGCTACAAGTGCGATAGTTGCAAATTATCTGATAAAACAGGCTAACACAATCTCATATGAATCTAAGGAGATTGAAATTTATTGCAATGATGTTGCAGTTGATGCTGTGCCATTATGCAAAAGGAATATACCTTCTAATCCTGACAGTTCATTCAAGATACTGGAACTAACTCTTACAAATAGAGGATATTTTAATGTTAGTAGTCTAACTGTGATCCGAGAAGAAACAACAATAGTTTCAGGACAGAAAAAAATAGATATGCTTGCCTCTGAAGAATTCGGTTATTACCCATACAAAGAGGATGGTACGTATACTGACCCGCAAGGTAACCCAATTCAAGCTCCAATAAGACCAAACAAAAAGGCGATGTTGCAAATAGTAATAGACACAGATAAATCCAATGAAATGACTATAACCCCCTGGATAAGTTTTGATGAAAAGATAGCGGCATGCGATGAAAAAGCTTTTAAAGTAGAAAGTAATCCTAACGATAACATTTTATCATGTACGCCATAAGGAAATAAAATGAGAAAAAGAGGTATAAGTCCGTTAATAGCAACAGTTCTTCTTATAGGTTTTGCTGTCATTGTTGCAGTATCAGTCTGGATGTGGTATGGTAATATTATCCAGGGTCAATTTATGAAGCAGGGAGCAATATCAGAGATAGAAACTGCTTGCTTGTCTGATATAGAATTACAGGTTACAGATGCTTCTAAATCAGGAACCAGCATTTCAATAGATATTAAAAATTCCGGGAATAAAATCTTTAATGGTGTTCGTGTCATAGTTAATGGCGGTGAGGATGTTTTAAGCGAGAAAGAAACATTCAAGCCGACTGAACAAAAATCAATAACAGTCAATGCAAAAGAAGGTACTACCCCAGACTTTATAGAAGTAATGCCAATGATAGTCCGTCAGGGTGTTCCTGGAACATGTTCAGAAAAAGGGGTTAAATATAGTCTTCAATAAAAACCATGGAGGTGAAAAGTATAAGTGGCGCTTGAAAAAGAATTTAAATATCTTTTAGTTGTAATAGGATTAATGATAATAGCTTTAATTATATGGTTGATACTAAAATGAAAATAAAGATCATATTAAAAAATAAAAAGGAGGTTAAAAAAATGAGCAAAAAAGGAATTTCACCATTAATAGCAACAGTTCTAATCATCGGTTTCACAATCGTTTTAGCAGCAGTTGTTATGCAATGGGGTGGAGCTTTTGTTAGAAGTCTAACAGAAGAGCAAGCAGTTTTGGCAGAAGGTCAAACCAATTGTATTAAATTAAATTTTGATATGACTGCAACTATAGATTTAGTAAAAATTACAAATAATGCAGACGTTGTAATATCAAAGGTTTTAATACAAAAAATTGATGCAGCCGGTACTTCATCAACGCTAAAAGAAGATGAAACAGACATATCGGGCTATGAAGCTAAAAGTTTTGATGTTACTACAGGATTACCAAGCGGAGTAACAGCACCTGTAGAAGGGGATACTATTAGAGTTATACCCTATGTACAATTAGCCAACGGCGACGATTATGGATGCGGAAAGGAAGTTGCAAAGGAATATAAAATACCTATAACTGCAGTATAAATTTTCTTTTTTTATTTTTTATTTTTAAAACAGAATGGATAAAAAAGCAGACGTTTGGGTTTCAGCAGTAATTTATGTAGGTTTAGTTATCACAATTTTGACCATAGTTCTAGCAGCAGGCTTGCCTGTAATTAATAGAATGCGTGATAAAAATACAGCAACAGAAACAAGGGATATTATGCACGAACTAGATTCTACAATACGAGATGTTATAAGGGATGGTCCGGGTGCTCAGAGAACACCCATAATAAAAATATCAAAGGGGGAGTTTGTTATTAATCAGGATAGTGTTGTATGGACACTACAAAACAGCAAATTTATGTTTTCTCAATCCGGAGAAGAGGTAAGAGAGGGAAATTTAGTAGTGCTGACCACAAACAGCCCTGTTGAAGATCAATATGTAGTTCAGATAGCACTGAAAATTCCAACAAGCGTTCGTTTATTACCTCAGATTAAAACTCTTTCAGGTCAATATAGTCTACTTATCAAAAATAATGGCGTTATGACAGATACGACAGACCCATTAACCCCAGTAAAATATACAGGGATTGAGATTAATGAGCTAACTATATAAAATGAACAAAAAAGGAATTTCACCATTAATAGCAACAGTTCTAATCATCGGTTTCACAATCGTTTTAGCAGTGGTTGTTATGCAATGGGGTAACAGTTTTGTAAAAAGTTTGACAGAGCAGCAGCAGGTCCAAGAGCAAATTGGCTGCCAGATGTTGAGTTTTAGCTTAGACCGGTTGGAGGTAGATGAGACGAATAACTTATTTATTGGAACACTGACAAATGAGAGGGATAAAAGGATAGAAGATTTCATTATCCAGTGGATAAAAGAGGATGAAACTGTAAGAATGGATCATGCAAATTCACCGCTTTCTTTAGACCCGTATCAGACTAGAAATGAAAGAGTTCCATTGGTATGGTTCCCAGCAAATAAAGGAGATAGGCTGAGATTTATTCCAGTAATAAAAGTTAATGATAAATTAGTGAACTGTTCAATAGACTATGCCAAAGAAAAGGTTGTTGAATGAATCAAAAGCTATATAAATTCTCAATCCAATTTTCTTTTATATGTTTGAGTCGTTATTAAAAAAAGAGGCAGATGCAGGAAAAGAGGTGAAGAAAGAAGAGGAAGCTCTGTTCAAGATTGAGTTGCAGAAAGAAATCCCTTCTCTCCCAGACTTCAAAAATAAAGAAGAGACAGATATACGTTATCCACTGATAGAACCGTATGCTTATGCACATATCCACTGGGATTCCAATCTGCAAGAAGTCATATACGAAGTAGAAGAACCAAAACTCGAACCAAGAGAAAAGGAGATTCTCAGGACAGTTGAGGATGGTATAAAAGAGCTGATAAATATAAGCTTTATTTCTATAAAAGAAGGAGATACTGTAATAAGATATCTGGAAAAAAATATTAAGATACTTCTGGCGGAACTCGGGTTTTCCTTATCCAAAGAGACTTTTCTAAAAGTGATGTACTATGTTTACAGGGATTTTGTCGGATTGAATGAATTTGAGCCTTTGATGAACGATTATTTCATAGAAGATATAGAATGCAATGGTATCAATTCTCCTGTATATCTCGTGCACAGAAAATACAGAAATCTTAAGACAAACATAAATTTTACTGATGTTTTATATCTGGCTAGCTTTGTTGAAAAACTGGCGCAGAAGTGCGGCCGTTATGTTTCTTATTCATCTCCATTGCTTGATGGTTCTTTGCCATCCGGGCACAGAGTCAACGCTACGTATACAACTGATATCAGTTCTAAAGGACCAACTATCACAATAAGAGCATTCACAAAAGAACCTTGGAGTCCGTCAAAAATGATTGAACTTGGTACAGTAAGCCCTGAGATTCTCGCTTACCTTTGGATGTTAGTTGAGCATGAGTTTAATATAATGGTCATAGGTGGAACTGGCTCGGGTAAAACCAGTTTCTTAAATGCACTCGCGTTTTTTATTCCACAGCAAGCAAGAATTGTTAGCATTGAAGACACCAAGGAGTTAAACATTGTTCACGAGAATTGGCTGCCTAGTGTGGCTCGTGAGGGTGTTGGGCTGGCAAACCTTGTTGGTCAGAAATATGGAGAAGTTACTTTATTCGATTTGTTAAAGGAAAGCTTCAGACAGAGGCCTGATTATGTTATTATTGGAGAAGTAAGGGGAAAAGAAGCATTCGTATTATTCCAGGGCATGGCTTCAATAGACGGAAATGAAAAAGTACTCTTGCTGAATTCAGATCATCCTAAGAGAATAAAAATAAAGGATTTAAAAAATGATGTTCAATATAAAGCAATTACATTTGATACACAAAAAGAAAAATCTTTGATACTTCCCGTTAAAAAACAGATTAGTCACCCATCAAGAAATATATTATATAAAATTAAAACAAGGACTGGAAGAGAGGTTACACTGACTCCAAATCACTCTTTATTCACATACGATAATGGAATAAAATCTATTTTTGCAGAGACCTTAAGGATCAGGGATAAGATTATAATTCCATCAAAAATACCATGCAATTACGCCAATGATGACTATATTGATTTAATTAAGTATTTCCCAGATATTCGTGTTTTTGCACCAGATTATATTAAGCAAGCTTCTAATATATTGGGTTATTATCAGAGCTCTAAATTATGTAATATTGCCTCAATAACCGATTATTATAGCAATTTTAAGAGAAGCAAACCATCAGCTATGCAAGCTGATAAGTTTTTGAGATTGATGAAAGAAGCAGGGATAAAATATGATCCTAACGAAATAAAAGTAAGATTTGATAAAAAGAGCAGAAGTAATTATCTAAAATTAAAAACAACTAATGAATTTTTGAGGTTGCTTGGTTATTATATCTCAGAAGGATCTCTAAATCTGAATAAATCAAATAAAATAAGTTTGTATTCTAAAAATACAAAGATTTTGAATGATATGGAAGAATGTATCTTTAAGGTAACAGGAACCAAACCAAGAAAGAGAATAACATACGGATTTGGTGAATGCACAGAATTATCATTTAATCATAAGACAATATTCGAATTTTTAAAAAGGTATTGCGGGACAAGGTCAATAAATAAAAAAATACCTGATTTCATATTTGGTTTATCTAAAGAAAGGATAGGACAATTCTTATCTGCTATATATGATGGAGACGGTACTTTTAATAAAGATTATTTTGGGTATTACACTATCTCAAAGGAATTAGCAGGGGATATTGCACAATTGTTATTAGTATACAATATAGTTGCAACTATTAAATCAAGGAAAAGAAGGATTAATAGGGATTATGAGGTTTTATTTTACACAGGATATGAAAAAAAGAATTTTTTGGAGTATACAAATCCTTTGAAGATTAAGAAATTTGAGATAAAGGAATTTAATAAGAACAAGGAGTATTATATTGATGAAATCGAAGAGATAAGAAAAATAAAACTAAAAAATCCGAGGAATGTATATGATATTTCTGTTCCTGGAACCCAAAGCTTCATAGGAGGTTTTGGTGGGATATTGTTGCATAATTCAGGGCATCCATCACTTGGAACTATGCACGCCAATGATGTCCAGACAATGATAAGAAGATTGGAGACACCACCAATAGAATTGTCTCCCTCACTTGTTGAATCAATGGACGCTGTTTGTATAATGACCCAGGCAAAGCTAGGAACTCAGGAAGTAAGAAGATTAAAACAGGTTGTCGAGATCATTTCTGTTCCTGAAGATGTTGGAAAAGCGCAGGTGAATATACCCTTCCAGTGGGATCCAAGAACTGACACGTTCTTTTTTAAGACAGATAGTTATATCTTCCAAAAATTAACAGCTGAATACGGGTTTACCAAAGATCAACTGATAAACGAATTTGAGCTTAGGACAAAATTATTGTATGAATTGTACCAGAGAAAGATATTTGATTTTAGAAAGGTCCAGGAGATAATCAATGAGTACGCAAGATCTCCGAAGAAAGTTCTGAAAGATTATGGTCTGATAAAATGAGCAATCATCCAGTTGAAAAAAAGAGCATTAAAAAGTTTGTTAAGCAGTATAAAGTTGTAAAGAAGAGACCAGTGGAAGAGGAATTTACATTATACAAATCAAATCAGTTTGCAAAGATTTCTAACAAATTTACAGAACCGATAACTGCGTTGTTATTGAATAAATTCCCAGATTTGTTCAAGCCCTTGCAGAAATCCCTTAAATTAGTCAGGTTTAACATGCTTAGCAAGAGCTACATAGGATTGGTGCTTTTTCTAAGTGCGATCTCATTTGTTATTTTTACAGTGCTGTTTTCTGTAATACTAAAAAATATCATTACAGGAGTTGCAATAGGGCTTGTTTTTATGATATTTACTTTTATAGTGGTTTATTTTTATCCGCAATCCGATATCAGCACAAGAAATAAGAGAATCAAGAATGAATTGCCATTTGCCATAATACATATGGCTGCTGTTGCCGGGTCTGGTACTCCTCCGCTGAATATATTCGCTCTGCTGGTAAAATCTGAATCAGAATACCCTGAATTAAGCAAGGAGTTCAAAAAAATTCTTAATTATATCAATATTTTTGGTTATAATTTAACTACTGCACTTAAAGCAACAGCAGATGCAACTCCCTCGAGTGATTTTCGTGAATTGCTGAATGGCATTGTCTCTGCAATAGAAACAGGCGGTAACCTCAGGGAGTATCTTGATAATAAAGCAAAGGACTCGCTGTCCACTTACAGACTGGAAAGGCAAAAGTACGTTGAGGCAATTGCAACTTATTCTGATATTTATGTTGCAATACTTGTTGCAGCCCCTCTGTTATTCCTGACAACGCTTACCATAATAAATGTCATTGGTGGAGCAATTGCAGGAGTTAGCGTGGAGACAATAGCTACTGTAGGAACATTTATTGCAATACCTGCAATGAATCTCGGGTTTATTTTATTTTTAAATATAACACAGAGTGAGGCATAAATGGAATTCAAAATAGAAATAAGGCACATACTGTTTGTGATACTTGGTGTTTTATTAATAATTGCTGATTTTTATTTTTTCTACGGAAAAGAGGATTTATCAAGATGGTTCAAACCGGTTTTGGTTGTTGCAGTTGTATTGATGGCTTTGCAATATTTTCTTGATTTTTTCCATGAGAATAAAGTGCAAAAGGAGATTGAGGTTAAATTCCTTGAGTTTATCCGCGCTCTTGTAGAGACTGTAAAATCCGGAGTGTCTATACCAAAAGCAATAAGGGAAGTAAGCAAGGAGGATTATGGCTATCTGACTCCGCACGTCAGGAAATTGGCTAATCAGTTAGAGTGGGGATTTCCGCTGCATGCAGCACTTGTAAATTTTGCCAAGGATACAAACAATCGTGTAATTGCCAAGTCTGTGTCAATTGTTATAGAAGCTGAAAAATCAGGCGGCAACATGGGAGAGGTTCTTGAAGCAATAGCAAGCTCTGTTTTTTCCATCAAAAAAATAAAAGAGGAGAGAAAAGCATCTGTTTATTCCCAGATGGTTCAGGGTTATATAATTTACTTTGTTTTCATTGCAATAATGCTGGTAATGCAGGTATATCTCATGCCTAAAATAAGCGCCCTTGGGTCTGATGTTGGTGCTGGGTTGGGGTCAAGTCCATTGGCTGGTACATTTGGGGGTGGAGCTAAGATATCAGGAGAGTATATGGATCAGATTTTTGTTTATTTAGTCATCATCCAGGGATTTTTTGCCGGGTTGCTGATAGGAAAATTTTCAGAAGGAGAGCTAAAATACGGTGTTAAGCATGCTTTGATATTGGTAATACTCGGTTATTTGATAATTTCAACTGTAAGAGGGGTTTGATAATGTTTAAAAATACAAACTGCGTACAAAGACCAATGAAAAAAAGAGGTATAGGCCATCATCTTGATTGGATCATTGGTATAAGTTTGTTTATGTTATATATCGTGTTTCTTATTGTAACTCTCAAACCCGGAATTCAGCCATTACACAAAGGAGATACTTTGCTTTCTATAATTCAGGATAGATTTACCAATGCTACTACATGGAATGTTACAAAATTAGAGTTGAATATTAAGGATGCTGGTTGTAGTGGATCTATTGTATATTGTTCATTAGATTTTCCATTTTCTTATGACAATTCGCATACAAAAATTTATAATGAAGCTGATAATTCAGGAGCATTATTTTCTATTAGTGGTAACCTAAATATTGAATCATGTGAGGGTTCAGGAATTGCATTTACTTCAGCTAAATTTAAAATAATTAATTCTGGAGAAATTTCAGGAACAGGGTCTTCTTCTAATTCATGCTCAGGTAATTGCTGTAATGATCCAATCTATGTTTACGGTATCCCCGAGTTAATAACTGGCTTATCTGAAAATAAAATAGAAATACTTGAAGCAGATGCCATTACTGATTATGAAACATTAAAGAAGGATTTGAATTATCCAATAACTAACGATTTTATCATTACTGGAAAAGGTGGGGCACATAGTTTTGAAATTAAAAAAGTAGATCCACCGCAAAATACCAATGTATATGTCAAACAATTTCCGGAATTTATATTAGAGAGTACAGGAGATAGGACACCAATAACCCTAACAATCACAGTATGGTAAGCAAAAAAGGATTCGTGCACACAATTGAAGCTGTAATAGCAATAGTGATTGTTTTAGTTTTTGTATTTACAGCATTGCCAAAGGAAAAACAAGAGCAGCAAGTACCAGATAACATAAAATTAATACAGGAAAAGGTTTTGTATGAAATCAATTCTAATAGCGCCTTAAGAGAGAACGTATTCAGTTATAAGATAGGATCGGAAATAATAAATCTAAATAATCTTGAATCAGTACAACACAGTCAAAGGAAAGAAATATCGTTATTTATAACAAATGCTATAAACATCCCAACGATAGATTATAATTACACGGTCTGCAATCAAGACAATCTGGATTGTGCACCCGACTTCTTGGACCCAGGAAATACTAATTTGTATATATCACTCCCTTCTAAGAATATATATGCAAAAAGTATCATGATTGCAGATGCTACAAGACAAAGAGTTTTCAGATTATATTTGTGGGAAACCTTCTAATCGCACAAATCCAAAACAAATCTTGCAATGCTGTCAGGATCATGCCTTAATATCTCCCTATTTTTTATGAAGTCTCCCTTTACAAATTTTTTATTCATTTCTTTTAGCAAAACAGGATGCTGATTTTCTTTTGCATATTTTTCTAGAACATCTTCAGGAATTTTGCTTTCATTCCAAACAACGAAATCTATCACATTCTCCCCAAGATATTTTTCTATTACTCTGAAGAAGTCATTTGCTGTAAAATTATCTGTTTCGCCGTGTTTTGTCATCAGATTGCATATGTAAATCTTTTTTGCCCTGGAATTTTTAATCGCTTCTGATATTCCATCAACCAACAAATTAGGAATTATGCTTGTGTATAAATCACCCGGACCCATCACAATTATATCTGCATTTTCTGTTGCTCTTATCGCCCCAAAATATGCCCTTGCTTTTGGTTCAAGAAATACATTCTCTATCTTTGAATCATGCTTTGGTATATCAATATCTACCTCTCCCTTTATTGTATTTCCATTCTCTAGTTTTGCGCATAAATGTATGTTATCTAACGTTACTGGAAGTACCTTGCCTCTTATCTTTAGTATCTCGGCTGCTTCGAGTATTGCTTTTTCATCGCTTCCTGTTATCCCCTTTAAAGCAGCAAGAAATAAATTTCCAAAAGAATGACCCTTCAGTGAACTATCTATATTAAACCTGTACTGGAATAAATCTTTCATAACACTTGTAGAATCTGACAGAGCAACCAAAGATCTTCGTATGTCCCCCGGAGGTAAAATCCCAAATTCATTCCTTAGTATTCCTGTGCTTCCTCCATTATCTGACATTGATACAATAGAAGTAATATTAAGGTCATATTTTTTTAATCCTATCAATAAATTGAATATTCCTGATCCACCACCAATAACAACAATGTTTTTCATGCTATGCTGAATATGCCATTTTATTTAAGACTTATGATAAGCTTTATAAAGAATATTTTTAATGGAATATAATATGCCGAGGTCGCATAACCTGGTAGTGCGCCAGATCTTAATAGAGGCGAACCTCGAATAG
>JAGVZV010000002.1 GCA_018302265.1 Candidatus Woesearchaeota archaeon
TTTTCATTGGCTTTTAAATTTGGATAGTTTTCAGCCAGAGCAAATATGCTTTTTAGCGCTCCCTGCAATTTGTCTCCTGCTTTTACCTTGCTTGTGATATCTTTTGCTGATAACAATGCCTTTCTCGCTTCTGTCACCTTGTCTATCATTGCACTTTCATGCTTGACATAACCTTTTACAATCTCTATCAAATTAGGAACTAAATCCGCTCTTTTCTTAAGCTGGACATCAATCTGGGCCAGAGAATTATCAATTCTATTTCCTAGAATGACAAATTTATTGAAATATGCAATAAAAGTTAGTATAACAACTATACCCAAAACAATTAATACCCAGAGTATCCATATCATATTGCTGATAATTAATGTTTCTTTATAAAGCTTATGCTGAATCAGTATTTCAAGAATAATGCTTCTTCTTCTGATAAATTTAATTCTTTTATTAAGTCCTTATCAATAAATTTTTTATAAAACAGAAAGTCCTTGGTAACCCCTTTAACAGAAGTGTGAAGCTTCTTTGATATCTTGGCGGATATATCATATTTTAATTTATTTTTTTGCTTGAATCTCCATATTTCCAGTATTCTTGCAGGTCTTTTATACTTAGTAAATCCGTAATACTTGTTGTTTTTGGATATTGTTATTCCTGCAGTCATCAGATCATTTATGTAAGATAAAAATCTCCAGTGCTGCCATCTGAGAATACGGCCGCGGAATACATCCACCCTGGAAAGAACGTCAAATGAATTAGCAAGATCATTCCTGTCTTTATATTCAATGGGCAGGTTTTCTTCAAGCCATAATAATGATTCATCAAGATCTAATTTTACATTGTCTAATATATTAAGAACAATATTTGGATCAGTGCTCTTTAGTATTAATTGCATCGCATTAAAGATGCTGACTTCACGCTCTCTTGCCCCTAATTCACCTAAATTATTTTTATAGCTTAATAATTCCAAATCTGTTATTGCAGATCTTGCATCGCCATCGCTCTGTGTTGCCAGTTCTCTCAAGTCTTTATCATTTATCTTTATATTCTCATTCTTGCAGATTCTTGATAATATATTATAAATTGATAAATAGTTTAGTTTTTTGAACTCAATCAGTTTAGTTTTTGTTCTTAACATACTAAATTTTGAACTCCATGGATCATTCGCAATCATTACTACAGGAAAACTGGAATCCTGTATCAATGCAAGCAGTGCCTGGACACCACCGCGATCTTCTTTTCCAGTAATCCCATCCAATTCATCAACAAGAATTATCTTCCCTCTCTTGAACAACGATTGCTGTTTTATTGAATTTCCAACAACATTATCTATTTCTTCCTTATTTCTCAGATCAGATGCATTTAATTCTATAATTTCATAATCAAGATCATTTGCCAGCGCATATATTGCAGAAGTTTTTCCAGTTCCGGGTGGACCGTGTAACAGGATTGGTTTTTTAAGACTGTCTTTTAGCTGAAGTATTGGAGTATCCTGGCCAAATATCTCCCTTAATGATTTCGGCTTGTACTTGTCTATTAGATTCATAAAAGATTAGAATACCCAGATTTATTAAATATATGTATAAAATAATAGATATTTTATAAGAATTTTATTTTATTCTTTTCTGTATCTAAAATAGCTGCCTTGCTTTCATATGCTGACCCCGGGTTTATTATAATAGACTTTCCTAATTTTTTAGCTCCCCTATACTCATGCATATGCCCGCATATAACAAATAACGGTTTGTATCTTTTAATAACCTTATTATAGGGCTCCCAACCAACATATTTTCCATACATCGGGCTTGCTTTAAGTTTTACTTTATCCATAATTTTGTATGGTGCGTAATGTATCAAAAAAATAAACTTTTTTGGTTTTTTATTTAAAAATATTTTTTTAAGATTATTTTCCTCTTTCTTGTATATTTCTAATCTGATTCTTTGATTTCTTTTATCTTTGTCTATCGGATGCTTTACAAATTCAGTTACATCCAAGTATCCACCATGCCCTATGACTTCTAAGTCTTTTATTTTTTCCCTTTTCCTGTCAATCAAAATAATATTCTTGAACCTTTTGATATAGTCTTCATAATAACCTGGATTAATTGCATTTTCTTTTTTGCTGAAAGTGCCTTTATAAAAATCTGCATTTCCCCAAATTAGGTATACTTTTTTCCCTGATTTATTCAATTCTTTTAATATTCTTAACCCAGAATCAAAGCTTTCTTTTTCTATTTTTCTGGCTTTTTTTATTCCTATAGCCTGCCACCATACTTGTGTGGTCCAATATTTGAAAATATACCTTCTTATCTTATCTAGATTTGCAAGGTCCCCGGTACATAGAATATAATCAAATTTCTCTTTTTTTATTTTATTTTTTAATTTAGAAGGAAATTTTCCGTGAAAGTCCCCAACCAATAAAAATCTCATAATTTTACTATGAGAGAATCATATAAATACTTTATCTTTTGCGCTTATTTTCCTAACAATACAAATTGGCTTAAGAGTGCCTCTAACTGGATAAATTCATCTGAACCCTCAACCATTCTGAATTCTATCTCACCACATTTCTCAATCAATTTTAATTTATTTTCATTTTTAACATCAAGATTCCATATCTCTTTTTGCACCTGTCTTATTATGTCTAATCCGGATAATCCGCTCTCAAGCATTGTTTTCAGTAATTTTTCTCTTGATCTGATAAAATCACCTGCGACTGCTATTTCCAGAATCTTCTGGACTTCTTTTGGATTTGCAAATGAAACCATATCATAAATTAATTCTTCAGTTATGTTCTTAGAGATAGATGAGCAGCTTTGCAATATGTTGTAAACCCTTCTCACATCCCCTTCAGATATCTCGCATAGAACATCAATTGTTTTGTTTCCAATTTTTAAATTCTCTTTGTCTGCAACATCATTGATTATTTCGGTTATTTCTTCTTTTGTCAATGGTTTGAACCTAAAAACCGCACATCTGCTCTGTATCGGTTCCAGTATCTTAGACGAATCTTGCTGTGCTTCTTTAGTTAGAGAATCAGCCTCATCAAGTATGCAAATTTTTGGTATTCCGGTCAGTGATTTGGTCCTTGCAAAATTTTTTACTTCGTTTCTTATTATATCAATACCTCTTGTATCAGATGCATTTAATTCAAGAACATTGTCCTGCCATGAATCTCCGTACAATTCCTTGGCAACAACCAAAATTAAAGAGGTTTTACCAACACCTGCTGGCCCGACATATAACTGATGAGGCAAATTCTTCTGTTTAACCATTGCCATCACTCTTTCGACTATATGTTTCTGCCCTATTATATCCTCAAACTTCTGTGGACGGTACTTTTCGCACCATATTTTTGTCATTGTTATAGTAAAATGATATTACATTTATATAGATTTATATAATCCAAAACTTATATAAATTCATTCATTAATTTTAATGCTTATGTATGATTTTAAGAAAACAGAAGAGGATATAAGAACTTACTGGAAGAAGATTAAGCTACTTGATAAGTTAAATTCCAAGAATAAAAATGGAAAACCCTATTTTTTGCTTGATGGACCGCCATATGCCAATGATATACCTCATATAGGTCATTTAAGGAATACTGTTTACAAGGATTTGAATATAAGACTAGCATTCTTAAAAGGTTTTAATGTTTTATTCCAGCCTGGGTTTGATACTCATGGATTGCCAGTTGAAAATAAGGTGGAAAAGAAACTAGGATTGAAATCAAAAAAAGATATTGAAAAAATGGGAATAAAAAAGTTTACAGATATTTGCAAAGCATCTGCAGCTGAGAACAAGGATTTATGGCTTGATGTTTATGATAAACTCGGTTCTTGGTATTCGTGGAAAAGTCCTTATCTAACATACGAAAATTCGTATATAGAATCCGGATGGTGGGCTTTTAAAGAAATATGGGACAAGGGTTTTGTATATGAAGGAAAAAAACCAGTATTCTGGTGCCCCTCTTGTGAGACTGCTCTCGCTGGTTATGAAGTTACAGATTCGTATGCAATGCTGAAAGATCCCTATATTTTGATTAAATTTAAAGTTAAAAATTCCAAGAATGATTATCTTCTTGTATTTACAACAACTCCATGGACATTGGTTGCTAATGTTGCAATAGCAGCAAAGGACGATGCTGATTATATAAAAGTTGAAACAACACACGGAAATTTAATTCTTGCCAAGGACAGACTGGATGTTTTAACAGAAAATAGCATTGGTTACAAGATTTTAGAAACATTCAAGGGGAAAAAGCTAGAAGGATTGAGTTACGAGCCAATACTTGATGTTCCGCAGCAAAAAGAATTAGAAAAAAATCCTAAAGCGCACAAGATTTACATGTCAATTCCAATTCTCAAGGAAAGAGTATCAGCTAAAATGAGGACTAAAACCGGAATGGTGGGAAAGGATGTATTCGAGGATTTTGTTACAACAACAGAAGGAACAGGATTAGTACACACAGCTCCGGGTCATGGTAAGACAGATAATGAGATTGGAAAGCATTATGATCTGCCTGAACCAAGCCCATTGGATGATTCATGCAGGTATACTGATGAAGCCGGACAGTTTTCTGGACTGTTTGTCAAGAATGCTGATAAAGATATTCTAGAAGTGCTTGAAAAGACAAACAAATTACTTGTAAATTCAAAAGTAGAGCACAAGTATCCATTATGCTGGAGATGCAAATCTCCATTGATATTCAGGATGAGCAATCAGTGGTTCATTAAAGTTGATCAGGTAAAGAATAAAATGCTTGAAGAAAATAAATATGTTAAATGGCACCCTGATTTTGCTAAAGAGAAATTTGAAACATGGGTATTGAATGCTGATGATTGGAATATCTCAAGGCAAAGATACTGGGGAATTCCAATGCCTATCTGGAAGTGCAAATGCGGGGAAATGAAAGTAATCGGTTCTTTAAAGGAATTGGGGGAAAATTCAATAAAAAAACCAGGAAAAGGCTTTGATTTACATACGGCTTCTGAAGTAACGCTAAAATGCAAAAAATGCAAGGATGAAATGAAAAGAATTAGTGATATATTTGATGTGTGGTTTGATTCTGGAATTGCTCCATGGGCATCTTTAGGATATCCAATGCAAAACAAGAAATTGTTTGAGGAGCATTATCCTGTCAGTAGAATAAACGAGTCCCAAGACCAGGTTCGTGGCTGGTTTTATTCCCTGATGTTTTGTGGCGTTGCAACATTCAACAAAACACCATATCTGGAAGTATCAATGCCTGGCTGGGTTGTTGACTCTAAAGGTGAGAAGATGTCCAAGTCTGTTGGAAATGTTGTATTTGGGAAGGATGCCATTGAAGAACTAGGGGCGGATTCACTGAGATTCTATTACATGTGGGACATTGCTCCATATGAATTGCAGATGTTCAACAAGGAGACAATAAAGAAAGAGGTCTGGAAAATATTTGATATATTAATAAACCTGAATAATTATCTGCATGGCCTCGGTGATATCAAAAAACCAAAGATCACAAATATAGAAGATAAGTGGCTGCTATCAAAGTTAAATTCATTAATAGAGAATTATAATAAAAATCTGGATTCATTCGAGTATCATGCAGCAGCAAGAGAACTGGAGGATTTTATTTTGAATGTCCTAAGCCGCGGTTATGTGCACATGATAAGGGAGAGAGCAGATACTGATAACAGTCTATCATACTTTTTACATGAAGCGCTATCAAAGATTTTAATTTTACTTGCGCCAATCACACCTCATCTATCAGAAAGTTTATTCTTAAAACTAAAGGACAGATACAAACTAAAGGAAGAATCAGTTCATCTGCTTGATTGGCCTGAATCTGACAATAAATTAATAGACAAAAAACTAGAAGAGAATTTTGAAAAGGTGAAAGAAATAATCGCTTCTATCCTGTGCGAAAGGGAAAAAATAAAAATGGGAATAAGATGGCCTCTTGCCAGCGTAACAATTACAAATGAAACTGATTTGAAAGAGTATAATGATGTAATAAAATCACAAACCAATATCAAAGAGATAAAATGGAAGAGAGGCAATCAAAAGATAGAGTTGGATACAAAGTTAACAAAGGAATTGGAGCAAGAGGGTTATTCTAGAGAAATAACAAGGTTGATACAGAATATCCGAAAGGAAATGGGCTTAAAAAAACAGGATATAATTAATGTAAATATAAAAACAAGCTATGATTTAGGCAAATTTTTGATGAATATTAAGAAAAAAGTTGGAGCTAAAATACTTGAAGCAGGAAAAGAACCCAAAACATGCAAGAAAAGGCTGGAAAAGGCCATAAAAGACGAGAAATTCGAGATTTTTGTTAGCTGACCTTTATAAATACCTTTAAATATTTTTCTATTCCTTTATAAATAACATGGCTAGGAAGAATGATTTAAAGATACAAAATATAGTTGCTTCTACTTCTCTCGAACATGATATACCATTAATAAAATTAGCAGAGACGCTGTCAAATACAGAGTATAATCCGGAGCAGTTTCCAGGGTTAGTAATGAGAATAAAAGAGCCAAAAACTTCTGCTTTAATATTTAGTTCCGGTAAAGTTGTTTGTACAGGAGCCAAATCAATGGCTAAGGTTAAGGAGTCAGTATCAAATATCATAAAAAATATTGCTAAGATTGGAATTAGAATTAGGATAAAACCAAAAATTAAAATTCAAAATGTTGTTGCTTCTGGAGATATTAATATGGCTTTGAATTTAAACAGACTAGCAATGAAATTGGATAATACTGAATATGAGCCAGAGCAATTCCCTGGATTGGTTTACAAATTAGCTGGAACAAGAGCAACTTTCTTGTTATTCAGCAATGGAAAGATTGTCTGCACTGGAACAACAAGCGAGGGGAAATTAAAAGAGGCCGTTGGTAAACTAGTTGTAGTTCTTAAAAAAGTTAAGTAATCGTCCCTTGTAAATGGAAATATAAAACAAGGATAAACTACGAATAGAGAAAACTTTATAATTTTCATAAACTACTATAAATCATTCTTTAAATAAAAATGAAGGTAGATCACCAAAAGCAGGTGGAGATATTTAAGGATTTTTTTGATGTAAACTACAAAAAAGAGATTCATAAGTCCATCCAAGAAGGAAAGGAATTTTTACTAGTTAATTTTAGTGATTTGTCGCAGTATGATTTTGAACTTTCTGAACAATTAATGGAAGAACCAGAGGATACAATAAAATCTGCTGAAATAGCTTTCGAACAGTTTGATATATTAAGAAAAAAAAGAGTCAAGGTAAGATTTTTTAATCTGCCTGTTTCCCAGGAAGTTCTCATAAGAAATATAAGAAGTGTCCATCTCGGAAAATTGCTGGTATTATCAGGAATTGTAAGACAGGCATCAGATGTAAGACCGCAAGTGACTAATGCAAAATTTGAGTGTCCTGCCTGCGGGAATTTGATTTCTATACTCCAGATTGAACAGGTGTTCAGGGAACCGCAAAGATGCTCGTGCGGAAGGAGAGGAAGATTCAGGCTTGTAGGAAAAGATTTGGTTGATGCACAGAGATTAATCATAGAGGAAGCTTCAGAAAAGCTTGAGGGTGGTGAGCAGCCAAAGAGAATGTCTATTTTCTTGAAAGGAGATCTAGTCGAACCAAAAATGGAGAAGAAGACAACGCCAGGAGCAAAGGTAAAAGTAACCGGTGTTGTAAAAGAAGTTCCAATCCAGCTGAAAACAGGATCACAATCAACAAGATACGAATTGATGGTCGATGCTAATTATATTGAATCAATGGAAGAAACTTTTGAAGAAACAATAATAAACGAAGAGGATGAAAAAAAGATTCTGGAATTAGCAAATGACCCCAGGGTTTATGAAAAAATGATTGCATCAATCGCACCATCTATTTACGGGCATGAGGATGTTAAGTCCGCTTTGGTATTGCAATTAATGGGTGGAGTAAGAAAAGAAAGAAAGGATGGAACAAAAACAAGAGGAGATTTGCATATACTTTTAGTAGGAGACCCGGGTTCGGGTAAATCCGAGATGTTAAAATTCATTGCAAAAATAGCTCCAAAGGGACGTTATATATCCGGTAAGGGTGCTACATCTGCTGGTTTGACTGCCTCGGTTGTTAAGGATGAAGTTCTTCGTGGCTGGGCTCTTGAAGCTGGAGCGCTTGTACTTGCAAATAATGGATTTGCCATGCTTGATGAGCTTGACAAGATCAGTCCGGAAGATAGCTCGGCTATGCATGAGGCGCTTGAACAGCAAACCGTAACAATAAGCAAAGCAAATATACAAGCAACATTGCTCGCAAAAACAACAGTACTGGCAGCAGCAAATCCAAAATTAGGAAGATTTGATCCGTACCAGCCAATTGCAGTACAGATTGCAATGCCTGCCACCCTTATCAACAGATTTGATTTAATATTTCCAATTAGAGATTTGCCAACAAGAGAAAAAGATGATAAGATTGCTTCGCATATGCTGCAAATCCAAAAAGAACCCGAGATGTTAAAGCATGAGATACCATTGGACTTATTCAAGAAATATATTGCTTATGCCAGGCAGAGAGTAAATCCAAGATTAACTGATTCTGCGCTTAAGGAAATAAAGGATTTTTATGTTAATCTAAGGAATATGGAGACTGTTGGTGAATCAGGAATAAAACCAATTCCAATCACTGCAAGACAATTAGAAGCATTAGTTAGATTATCAGAGGGTTCTGCAAGGGTCAAGCTATCCAAACAAGTTACTAAACTGGACGCAAAAAGAGCAATTAATATTTTAAAACACTGCCTGATGGCTGTTGGTTTTGACTATGAAACACAGACATTTGATATTGACAGGATAAGCACTGGAATACCTGCATCACAGAGAAGCAGAATAATAATTGTGAGGGAAATAATAGACTCACTTGTCAGCAAGGGCGCTAAATCCGTAGCAATAGACGAGATTATATCAGAAGCCACTGAAAAAGGAATTAATGAAAAACAAGTGGAAGAAGTTATTGACAGACTAAAGAGAGAGGGCTACATATTTGAACCAAGAAGGGGGTTCCTGAGCAAGATACAATGATTTATATTCTTCAGAATAGAAATGCTTTATAATCACTACATTTCCTGTTTGATATGGACCAATTCATAAGACATGTAGCTTACAGGGTCTGGATAAAAGATTTATTTAACGGGCAGTTTATAGAAAAGACATCAGAATTAGATTCGTGTTCTGTATTATACAACAATAAAAAAATGTCAAGAGTGCATATAATAGCAACAGTAACACAAAAGTTTGAATCAGAGGATATGACTTATTCTTCTGTAACTATAGATGATGGTTCTGCTGATATAAGAGTAAAAGCGTGGGCAGGAGATGTAGATATAATTTCTAATTCAAGGGTAGGAGACCTGATATTATTAATAGGCAAGATTAAAAAATACAATGATGAGATATACATTGTTCCTGAAATACTGAAAAAAGTAGATCCAAACTGGGAGCTGGTGCATAAATCAGCATTATTGCAAAGACCAAAGGAAGAAATGAGCGAAGTTGTGATATCAAAGCCGGAAGAGATAAGACTTAATGATAACCTTTAAATATCCTCCTCATTAAAGAATTTTATGGAAGATTATAATTCACTTTTGGACAGAGCAATCAAGAATATTCCTGAAGATGCATCCAGCACCAGTAGGATTGAAATACCCAAAGTAACAGGAAGAATTGAGGGCAATAAAACAATAATAAACAATTTTAACCAGATATGCAAGTTCTTTAACCGGGATGTACAGCACATACTAAAATTTTTATTGAGAGAATTAGCAACACCAGCAAAGCTGGAGGAAAACAGATTAATCTTTGGGAGAAAGGTAAACCCTGCGCTAATAAACCAAAAATTGCAGGAGTATGGAGACATATATGTTTTCTGCCAGGATTGCAAGAAACCAGACACTCATCTAATAACAGAGGGTGATAAGCTATACATCAAGTGCACAGCTTGTGGAGCAAGAAATTATGTCAAGGAAAAACTGTAGTTTTTATGTTGGAATCCATAATAATATGAATGGCCGTGTTGTAGCTATCTGTGATTCTGGTTTATTGGGCCAGACACTTGAGTGTGAGAATTATAAAATAGAAGTTTCCAAGACCTTTTACGGGGGAGAGCTGATGAGTGAGGATAAGGTAGTTTTATTGCTGAAAAAAGAGAGAAATCTAAACCTAATAGGGAAGAATATAATTGAACTATGCCTTGAACTGGGCATAATAGCACAAGAACATATATTAATGGTTAATGATACGCCCCACATGCAGCTGATCGAATTATGAAAGAGGGAATTTATTCAAACGAGGGATATTTTGAAGCAAAACTTCAGATAAGACCGGCGGATAAAAAGATTATAGACTACGCCCTGTCTGAGATTACTAAAAGAAAGAACGTGTTTATAGCAAAGGAAGTGAAATTAAAAACCGGAATTGATTTTTACATCACCTCTTATAGGTTTGCAGTCTCTCTTGCAAGGAATATGAAGAGAAAATTTGGAGGAGAGATAAAGATAAGCAGGCAATTATACACCCAACATTATCTCACTTCAAAATTAGTCTACCGCATTACTGTGTTATACCGAGTAAAAAAGCAACCTTTATAAATGAAATTTGTATGGCTTTGGGTATGAGGTGGATAATAGTACTTGTGCTAGCACTAATTCTTGTAAATTCAGCTAGTGCAGTGATTAAGAATGATGCGTCTATCATAACAGTGAATGATAAAGAAGCAAAATTCATGCTGGTGGACTATGCGAATAATGCATACAGCACAAAAACGCTCTATACAAGCAAGTTTTATGACTGGAAGGATCTGACTCTTGCAGATATAGACGCTGATGATTACAATGAGCTGATTGTGTTAAGAGATGTTGGTACAGATGTTTATGTCTATGATTATATTGACCAGGAATTAGTACAGAAATTTGATCCAAGAAGCATTGGTTCATTTGCAAAGGACCTGGACTGGCTTAAGATCATCCCCATCAATCTAGATACAGACAAAGAAGATGAATTATTGCTGGTAAACAACAGATATGGGAGATTTTACTATCTGGACAATTCTGGAAGCACACTTAATGCATTCTCTTTTGGAGAGACTCTGTTCAAAGATTGGATATCTATAGAACCAGGGGATGTAGACCAGGATGGAAAAACCGAACTGATAATGCTAAGAAGAAACACACAACCAGTATACGTACTTGAGATTAACAATAAACAACTAAATGAAGATTTTAATCTCCAACAGACAAAGAAATTAGGGGATTCCATAGGTGAGGATGTGAGTGCAATGGCAGTTGGGGATCTGAACAATGATGGGAAGCAGGATATAATTGTTGCGGATACAAACGGTAAACTATATTCTGTAAGTTATTCTAACGTCATTTCTATACTAACCCAAACTTCCTTCAAGCATATCGAGGATATGGATATAGCAGATGTGGATAGTGATGGAAAAAATGAACTGGTTGTCTTAAAATCTTATCCCAACCCAATTTCTGTTTACAAGTTTTATGGAGAGGCCCTGACAGAATACACTGTCAAGACACTAACCGGAGAGGTAGGATGGATTGGAATTAGCGCAGGAAATTTCAAGAGTGAAGTAAGCGCCCAGGTTCCAGCTCCTGAGACAGAAGAAAATAGAACTGAAATTTTGACAGATGCTGATTCTGATGGCATACCTGATACAAAAGATGATTTTCCTAATGATTTCAATGAGTGGTCAGACAAGGATGAAGATGGGATAGGGGACAATTCAGATAATTGTATCAGCATTTCCAATCTTGATCAACTGGATTCTGATGAGAATGGGGTTGGAGATGCCTGTGAAACAAAGATAGTTGAAAAACAGTCACCATGGATTTATGTTTTGATCATCCTGCTGATAATTGTTATAACCGGAGCAGTGATATTCTTCTACAAGTTTATTCCAAAATCTGGGGAGAGAGGAGAAAAGCCATCAAAAAAAGACGATAAAATATATTTGGAAAGCGAAGAAAGAGAATCAATGTGGCCTGTTTCTAAGAGGTCAAAGGACATAAGGGATCTAAAAGAATTAGTCAAAAAGACGAAGAAATAAATAACTTTATAAATTACATTTTTTCTTGTTTATTATGTCAAAGAAATTAAAGCGGCCAGAGCAGCCAACTCAGTTTAGGATACGTGTTCCTAAGCAGGGAGAGGTTCTTGGAGTACTGGAACAAAGATTGGGAGCATCCAGGACAAGAGTTAGATGTTTTGATGGAGTTACAAGAATTTGCAGAATCCCCGGAAGATTAAAAAGATACTTGTGGGTGAGAGAAGGAGATATCTTACTGATAGAACCATGGAAAGACTCAACTGAAAAAGGAGACATAATATTTAAGTATAATCCAAATCAGGTAACATGGTTGAAAGATAAGGGATTTATCAAAGAAATAGACTCAGCACAAGAGTTTCAAGAATTTTAATAATGGAATTTATCCAAGATATAAAAATACCAAGAGATAGAATCGCTGTTCTTATAGGCAAAAAAGGTTTTGTAAAGAGGCACTTGCAATCAAAATTAAACGTTAAAATAGTAGTGGATTCAAATATCGGTTTAGTAACAATATCTGGAGAGGATAATATAAATGTTTATGATGCAAAAAATATTATACAAGCAATTGCCCGTGGCTTCAATCCAGAGATAGCCATGAGTTTGCTTAACGAGGAAAATTGCTTTGAATCAATAAATCTTACAGACTATGCAAAAAAATCCAAATCTAAACTGCTGAGGATAAAGAGCAGAGTAATAGGAACTAAGGGAAGAGCCAGAAGATACATAGAACAATTAACAAGATGCAATATCTCTGTTTACGGAAAAACTGTCTCTATAATCGGGGCTGTAGAGGATGCAAATATAGCCAGAAGAGGCATAGAACATCTGTTAAGAGGAAGTAAACATTCCAATGTTTATCTGTGGATAGAAAAACAAATAAGAAAAGATTTATAAATACAATTAAAAAAAGTGTTTTGCTATGGGTGAAAAAACAAAAGCACACGAATTAGCTGAAAAACAAAAAGAGATATCAATTTCCGAATTTTTTACTAAAAACAGGCATCTCTTGGGGTTTGATAATCCAACAAGGGCATTGCTTATGGCAGTTAAAGAAGCGGTTGATAACTCTCTTGACGCATGCGATGAAGCCTCAATTCTTCCGGAATTAATTATTGAAATAAAAGAATTATCAGAAGAGAGATTCAGGGTTATTGTAGAGGATAACGGTCCGGGTATTTTAAAGCAGAATCTTCCAAATGTTTTTGGTAAATTATTATATGGAAGCAAGTTTCATAGATATGTTCAAAATCGTGGTCAGCAAGGAATAGGAATAAGCGCAGTTGTTCTATATTCCCAATTAACAACAGGAAAGCCGATTAAAGTAATATCAAGAATATCTGAAAAAAGACCAGCATATTATTACGAGCTTAATATAGATACCCTAAAAAACGAGCCTAAAATTTTAAAGGAGAATGAAGTAGAATGGAAAAAATCACATGGAATAAGGGTAGAGATAGAATTAGAAGGGCGTTATTTGAAGGGAAAGCAGAGCGTTGATGAATATGTAAAGCAAGTTGCTGTTGTAAATCCTCATGCTGAAATAATTTATACAAACCCGGACAATGAAAAAATTAATTTTCCAAGGGCAACAAATGAACTGCCAAGGCAGGCACAGGAAATAAAGCCACATCCTTATGGATTAGAGCTTGGCAATTTAATTTCTATGCTCTCAGTTACAAAGGCAAGATCGCTTACAGGATTTTTCACAGGTGATTTTTCAAGAGTAGGGAAAAAAACAGCTGAAGAGATATGTGAAAAAGCAAAAATTAAATCAGAAGCATCTCCTAGACTAATAACACGAGATCAGGCTGAATTATTATTAAAATCAATAAAGGAAACAAAGATAATGGCCCCATCCGCTGATTGCCTGAGCCCCATTGGCGCCGAATTACTAGAAAAAAGTATGAAAAAGGAGTTTGTAGCAGATTATTATGCCACTGTTTCAAGAAGTCCTGATGTATATAGAGGATTTCCATTCTTGATAGAGGTTGGAATTGCTTATGGGGGAGATCTGCCAAAAGATGAACAGGTAAGACTGCTTAGATTTGCAAATCGTGTTCCATTATTATACCAACAAGGAGCATGTGCTCTTACAGAGTCATTTGCTGAAACAAACTGGAAGCCCTATGGGTTGCAGCAATCAGGATTGAATCCTCCTGTTGGACCTGCATTAGTTGTTGTACAGATAAGTTCTGTCTGGGTTCCATTCACATCAGAAGCAAAAGAAGCTGTTGCTCACTACCCCGAAATTATCAAGGAGCTTAAATTAGCATTGCAGGATTGCGGAAGAAAATTAGGGATTTACATAAGAAAGCACGTGCATGCACAGGAGCAAAGAGATAAAGCAAATTTATTTGAAAATTACATACCTGAGCTGGCAAGTTCATTGTCAAATATATCTGGAGAAAGCAAAACAGAAATAGAAGCAAAACTAAAAAAGATACTGAAAAAGAATATCAAGGAAATATTAGGAGAAATAAATAATGAAGCACAAGAGTGAATCAGAAAAAGCACTGCAAGAACTAGGAAAGGATGTTGTTAAGCAGATCAAGAAAGAAAAAAATCCAGAACTGACATTTACTCTGAGAGGATTAAGCAATATAATTTATGATCCAAAGATAAGATCATTAAAACTTGGGAGTAAAACAGCATCAAGGTCTTTCTTTAATCTGGCACATGCAAAAAAATTCCTGCAAACATTTGATGTTGCCGCTGTCATTAAAAATTTGATAAAAGAAGGAAAGCATGCAAGCTTAAGAGATGTTTTTTACCAGGTAAAAAGGACTATCCCTAGCACAAAAATAAATGTTGTAGATGAGCAGACAGAATCTGATAAAGTCATTGAAGATTTAGAAGTTATTACCAATTTATCAAGAGAACAATTGCATGTAAATGCTAACAAAGAGGGATCTATTGTGGGAAATGTTGTCATAGAAGATTCAGGAGACACAATAAACTGGGCAAAACTAGGATCTGGTGGTTGGTCAATTCCAAGCAATGTAGAAAATATAAAATTCAAGAAAATAAATGCAAAATTTATTATTTACATGGAAAAAGCAGCTGTATGGGAGAGATTGCATGAGGATAGATTCTGGGAAAAGCAAAATTGCATTATCATAACATCACAGGGTCAGACAACAAGAGGGATAAGAAGATTATTGCAAAGGATGTACGAAGAACATAATCTTCCAATTTATGTTTTATGCGACCTTGACCCGTGGGGGGCATATATTTACTCGGTTATCAAATATGGTTCCATAGCTCTTGCGCACTTAGGAACAAGAATGACTATCCCTGGAGTTAAGTATTTGGGGATAACCTGCCAGGATGTTGAAAAATATGGATTGCAGAAGCATCTTATTAAATTAAATGAGCAGGATATATCAAGAATAAAACAGATTTCTGAGTATGATTGGTTTAAGGATAATAAGGCATGGCTGCAACAGTTCAAAATGATGAAAAGCATGAATAGCAAGGCAGAGATTCAGGCACTTAGCTCGAGGGGAATAAGTTTCATCAGTAACGTTTACCTTCCCGAAAAAATAAAGAACAAAGATTTTATTGATTAGGAAACCTTTTTAAATTAAGTATAAGTTCTCTTATTTATGCCTCAGTAGCTCAGCATACCACCTAGCCCTTTGGTTAGATGATCTGAAGGGTAGAGCACCTGTTTTCGAATAGAGAAAGGTGAAACTGTTAATCAGGTGGTCGCTGGTTCGAGTCCAGCCTGAGGCGCATTATTCTTAATAATATCTTTTTGAAAAGATAAATACAAATATTTTATTAACTCAAAATCTTTATAAAGTATTAAAGAACTAGTTTCTTATGAGCCTGTGGCGCAGCCTGGTAGCGCACTGAAGCTAACTGAGATTTGTTAACTGTGCAACTCTGATAAGGCAGGGGCCGAGGGTTCAAATCCCTTCAGGCTCATTCAAAATCTTTATAAATTCTAAAATGGTTAGTATATCAGGTATTAATTAGTAAAAAGGAGGTAAAAATGAACTTAACTGCAATAGATATAATGGCTATTATTTTAATAGTACTTTCACTTATAAAAATAACCGTTCTTGCAACGAAACCAAAGTCATGGATAAAAGTAGCTAAATTTGTTTATGGAACTCCAGGCATAACAACAATTATATCATTAATTCTAGCAATAATTATTTTGCGGTATTTGTTAGCTGAATTAACAATAGTCCAGATTTTTGCAGCAATGTTACTTTTAGTACCTTTAATGGCAATAAGTTTTTCAGCGTTCTCTAAGGATATGATTACCTTAGCAAACAAGATAATAAACACAGACGTTTTAAAGAAAAGCATAGTTCCTATTATCGTATGGATTGGACTCATAATCTGGGTGTTATATGCAATCTTTATTCAATAAAAAGGAGGTAAAAATGGCAAAATTAACAGCTTGGTTAGTAACTCTAGTTGGTGTACTTCTAGTATTGCCTTTAATTGGGGTAACACAACTTAGCGGATTGATCCAGGATTGGATAATTGCGCTAGCTGTATTGGTAGTAGGAGTAGCTAAACTAGTAAGAAACTATAAACTAATGAAATAAAAGGGAGGCAAATAATGGCTAAAAAGATGGTCCAAATGCCTATGCCAGGACACATGCACTCTAAAGCAGGCATGATTATTGCAGGTTTAGTTGCAATAGTTATTGGTGTATGGGCTTGGATGTCAGAACCAACACTTGTACAAGTAGTTGCTGTTCTTCTGGTCTTGATTGGAATCAAGAAACTACTCTGGACATGTAAGTGTTGTTAGTTTAGAAGTGAATTTATTCTGTATTTTTATTAGTTTTAATTATCTTATTTTAATATATTTTATATTACAATAATATTTATTAAACAGTTTTACATATTTCTTTTATGTCTCATGACTCTTATAATTTTGGAGAGAGGTCAAAACTACTTGGAAAATCTCTTCTTGCACTAAGAGTTCTACCTATACTTAGGGGGAGTAAAGAAGATGCGGACAGATCTAGAATCCTTTCTGCAGCTATGGCTATGTTAGAATCAGCAAAAAGAGGATTAGAAGCTACCTTAAAAAATCCATCAGAACTTGACTTTGTAGTTAGTATAGAAGACTTAGAAAATTATGGTATCTCCTTTCCTTACTTTGGGTTTGGTAAAGATTCAACAGAATTTGATCCTTATATAAATTTACTTAAGTCTACTCTAGAAGGAAGATCTATTGATGATCCCATTAAAGATAAGCTAATTGGTTATTTTAGTCATTTAATTAAATGGTCACGTAGAGAATATGGAAAATATATTCCACCCGCACTTTAAGATTATCTAATTTTAGCACCAGTTTCTATCTCTTTTTCAGGACCTAAAAGAACTATCTTTCCCTTGAATTCTGCAGCTAATAACATTCCCTGGCTTTCAATTCCGCGTATAACTGCAGGTTCTAGATTTCTTATTACAATTATTTGTTTTCCTATCAATTCATCTTCTGAATAATGATCTTTAACACCTGCGACCAACTGAATATCGTGCTCTCCTTTTCCTAAAGAAACATCAAGAATGTATAACTTGTCTGCTTTTGGATGTAATTTAACAGCTTTTATTTTTCCAACTCTTAAATCAATTTTAGAAAAATCTTCTATTGAAACCTT
>JAGVZV010000003.1:0-12442 GCA_018302265.1 Candidatus Woesearchaeota archaeon
TAACGATGTTATATGACAGCAAGAATTCAGAGCTGGATTTGGAATGTAAAAGACTGAAAATCCCTCGAATTGATTGATGCCCGAGCGGAAAATGCAAGATTTTATCCATTAATAAAATATATTTTTCCTCCTGTGAGTATCTCGACCCCTGGAGAGATATTGTACATAACTGTCTTTTAACGAACTTTGCCTTATTCTTAGGTTTTAAGCCCTGTAACCCTTGTTTTCAGTCAATGACTCTGCTAATTTTAATGAAAAAGTATATACTACAATATATATTTTCTAGTAAATTGCAAACTGCAAAGTGTGCGCGTAGGGTTTATAAAGAAAAAAGTCTTATTTGGAATATGGAACTTATTCTAAAAGAGCAAGACCTAATTAATACCTATAATAAGCCACAACAAGAGCAATGTAGGCTATATTGTGGGTATAAACAAATTAAACAAACAAACCAAACGTTTGGTTATAAGAGAATAGCTAAGCTTTTAGGACAGCCCTATTATAAAACAAGATGGGGGCATGCAAACAAATACAAGCCCGTTCCTATTCAAACAGTTGAATGGTTAAAAGATAAAAGATTATTGCCTTTTAGCGCAGAAAATCCAAAAATAAGGATTATTGCGGGAGTTTTAGGTTCTTTATTTGGTGATGGATGTATAGATATTAATCACAACATGATATTTTTCTCTAGTTCAGAATTAGCATCCTTAGAGTCGTTTAAGCGAGACTTAATAGAAATTTTTGGTCCTGAAATATTAAGTAATTTTGATATTCGAAAAGGAGGCATAAACAACACTTCTTTTTGTATAAGAAATACTAATAGAAAAGTTATAAGGTTCTTCAAGGCACTTGGTGCTCCGGTTGGAAATAAAACCACATTAAAACTAAATGTTCCATACTGGATTCTTAAAGAAATGAAATTACAAGATCTTTTCTTTGGTTCTTTATTTGGAAATGAAATAGGAATACCAAAAATTAATATAAAAAATAAGGGAGCAGACTCATTAGATATCGGTTTTGTCTGTAAAAAATCTGTTTTTGGGGACAGAATAAACTTTCTCAAAAGCATACAAAATTATTTACAATTAAAAGGAATTTATTCAAAGAGTATTTATGTAAGCAATCACAAAACAAATAACAAACTTTTAGTTAGATTAGCCATTAATTTAAACTTTGATAATTTAATGAATTTTCATAAAAATATAGATATTTACTATTCTAATAAAAAGATAGAAAAGTTGGAGAAAACAATGAATAATCTAATTGGTTTAAAGAACAGAAGATTCCATGAATTATCTAACAAAGAAAACAAACTTACTGGAAGATTTTACTCAAAAGAATGGATTAAGAACAATTTAAGATTAACCGATAAGTCTTTAAATTTTATTCTTTCTAATAAATCCATTGAAGAATGGAATTAAAAACCGAAAAAATAAAGAAAATAGAGAAAGTGAAATATAATGGTTATTTGTACAATCTGACAACTGAAACAGGCAATTTATTTGCTAATAAAATTCTAGTCTCTAACTCCGGGGGTTTAGGAACTCCAGCTTACGAGCGTTTAATTCCTGGATTTATCCACCGATCAAATGGAGGAGTCTTATTCATTGATGAGGTTGCAACGCTGGACCAACACTCACAGCAAGAATTATTATCTGCTTTACAAGAAAAAAAGTATCCAATTACAGGTCAGTCTGAACGTTCATCTGGTGCAATGGTAAGATCAGAGCCAGTACCAACAGATTTTATTTTGATTGCTGCAGGTAATGTTGAAACAATAAAAAACATGCATCCTGCTTTACGTTCAAGAATTCGTGGTTATGGTTATGAGGTTTATATGAATGAAACAATGGATGATACTCTTGACAATCAAGATAAAATTGCAGTATTTGTTGCACAAGAAGTAAAGAAAGATAAAAAAATTCCTCAATTCTCCAAAGAAGCAGTCATAGAAATAACACAAGAAGCAAGAAGAATGGCAGGTGTTTTTGGAAAGTTAACAGTAAGACTAAGAGAACTGGGTGGATTGATAAGAGCAGCAGGAGATATAGCTAAAGAAGAAAATGCAAAAATAGTGCAGGTTGATCATATCAAAAAAGCAAAAAAAGTAGCAAGAAACCTAGAACAGCAGATGGCTGATAAGTATATTGAGAATAAGAAAAAATATCAGGTAATAATAACTCATGGAGAAAAAGTAGGGCGCGTTAATGGGCTTGCAGTCATAGGATCTGGATCTGCTATATCTGGAATAATGCTTCCAATTGAATCTGAAGTAACACCTGGAGGAAAAAGAGCTGAGTTCACAGCAACAGGAAAACTTGGGATAATTGCAAAGGAAGCTGTAAAAAATGTATCTGCTATTATAATGAAGCACTTTGGTGAGGATATAAAGGAAAAATATGATATATTCACCCAATTTTTAGGTACTTCTTTAGAGGGCGTTGAAGGAGATTCTGCTTCGATAGCTGTTGCTACATCTATAGTTTCTGCCCTGAAAAAAGTTCCGGTAAGACAGGACACTGCAATGACAGGCTCTTTGTCTATCAGAGGAGAAGTTTTGGCGATTGGGGGGGTGAATGCTAAGATAGAAGCTGCACTTGAGTCTGGAATAAAACGAGTTATAATACCCAAATCCAATGAACAGGATGTTTTACTCTCAAAGGAAAAACTAAAAAAGATAAAAATAATTCCTGTTGAAAGAATAGAGGATGTTCTGAAAGAAGCGCTAAACTGGAAGGGCAAAGAAGCAGTATTAAAAAAGATAAAATAGAATCATTTAAAAAGAGGAGATTATCCTATAATATGGAGGCAAAAATGAAAGGAACAGTAAAATTTTTCAATGTAATGAAAGGTTTTGGGTTCATAACCGGAGAAGACGGAAAAGAATACTTTGTGCATAAAACTGGCCTAAAAGAAGGCGTAAATTTGCATGAGAACGATTCTGTCACATTCGATGTTGAAGAAGGCGACAAGGGCCCAAAAGCAGTTAATGTAATGGTTGGCTAAATCTATTTACCTTTAACTTATAAATCTATATTTTAATAGATAGTACTATCTCTTTGTTTAATTTTTTGATAGTTTGTAATAAATATCTTTTCTTTATTCTAGAAATATCATCTGCTTTGCTATGATAAATTTTTTGACTGGATTTTAGTTTTGTTCCAAGTCTTTTCATCTTTGATTTTAAACTTTTGAGATGGTTTATCCAAATTGTATATTTTAAATTTTCATACTTGACTGACCAATGAGACGGGCCAATACCTACACCATCTATAACAATAATTTTTTTGGCTTTTTTCAGCAGGTCTAGATATTTTTCTTCAAAACACCTGAACCCTCTGCACCAATAAGCTGGTTTTTTGTCATAAGACAGTTCTTCGTTAGCAGTAAAAACATATAGTGTATTTTTTAGCGTGTTTTGGGATAATATAATGTTGGCCATCATTGTAGCAACACCTGCAGCATTGTCCCATGCCCCTGTTAGAATGCTGTCGTAATGAGCAAAGCAAACAATCACTGGATTTTTTATGTTTCCTACAAGAATGTTCCTGGCAATGTAAGGCGTTGGTTTTATTTTCACTAACCCCCTAACCTTTCGTGCTTTAAGAATTCTTTTCAAATCTTTATGCGCAATAGAAACAGCAGGCTGATGATAAAAAGAAGCGCACGAGATTTCAGAACAATGGGGGTTAAAATTAATATTATATTTACTTTTCTTTTCATTAAACTCACTGAGAGAATTTATTATAACTTTTTTATTTAATATCCTGCCACTAACAAAACACGTGCTTTTGCAGGGAATTTTTTTACCATCCGCTTTTAATACAGCTCTTTTTTCAACTGGAACAACTGTTCTGAACTTCTGTGCAAAAAAGGGGATTTTCTTTTTATGTAAAAAATCTTCTAAAAAATCAGCAGTTTTCATCTCCCCGATGCACTGTCTTTGGGAAAAACCTATTATCCTTTTGATAAATTGGATACTATCAAACTTCACCTCTTTCATCAAGTAATAAAAGTAAAATTCTTTATAAATTTTGAGGTTTCAAAATAATCTTATTATATCAAAAAAGAGATTGTTTTCACATTCAATTTAATATCGGTTGTACCTATGGAATGAATTCCTCTGGAAGGATTGCCTTCTGAATGGCTGCTCCATAATAGCATTCACTCTTTGGATGTAAGGCTTTTCTAATTTTAGTATAGAAAATTCTCTGTATTCAGATTTTATCCTTCTAAAATTATCATAGTCCTGTTCAGACAATATGTTTATTACTTCTCCTTCTTCCCCTGCCCTTGCAGTTCTTCCTATCCTGTGTACATAATCTTTTGCATCTTTTGGGATATCATAGTTGTAAATATGAGCCACATTTTCAATGTGCAATCCTCTTGCTGCAACCTCTGTACAAACAAGTACATTGACTTCTCCTCTGTTGAATATTTCCATTGTGTTTGTTCTCTTATTCTGACTTAATCCGCCATGTATAGAGACTGATCTAATTTTGTTTGCATGAAGATTCTTGCTGATGAAATCAACAGTATGTCTTGTATTGCAAAATATCATGCTCAATCCCTCACTCTTTTGGCTTAAAAGGTGTACAAGCAAGGATAATTTCAATGCTCTGGGTACATCATAGTAAGCTTGCTTAAGCTTAGCTGGATCAACATGTTTCTTAGCAGAAACTTCGATCGGCTCTCTCATATGCCTATTTGCTAGTCTCTTTATGTTTTGGGAGATTGTAGCAGAGAAACACAATAATTGTTTCTTAGGAGGACATGATCTGATTATACGCTCAACATCGTCTATAAATCCCATATCAAACATGCAATCTACCTCATCCAGGACAAGTAAACTAATCCTTGATGTGTTTATTGTCTTTCTTTGGATATGATCAAGCAATCTCCCCGGTGTTGCAACAGCAACATCAGCACGACTCAGATCGCGGATTTGAGGTGTTATTGAAACACCTCCGTAAATAGATGTTATTCTTATCTGTTTTTTATAAGATAATTGTTTTAGCATTACTTTTATTTGTTCTGCAAGCTCCCTTGTAGGTGCAAGAATTAATGCTTGCAATCCCTTCCCCGGTACGATATTATCTATAACCCCACAGCCAAAGGCGAGGGTTTTTCCTGAACCCGTTGCTGATTCTCCAATTACATCCTTTCCAGATATAATATGCGGAATTGATAATTCCTGAATCTGCGTAGGTTCTTTAATTCCTATTTCATCTATAGCATCCATTAATTGGGGGCTTAGATTAAACTCTTCAAATTTCATATTTATACTTCCTTTTTATTTATTTAGCACTTATTTAGAAAAAGCGAAATGTTAATGTTATTAATCAAGTGCTCTCTCACTTTATTATGCTATGTTATTACATATTTAGTTCCTTTATAAAGCTTCCGGTTTTATTATCTTCAGTAAGTAGTAACAGATAGAAATATTTATATACCTATCATAAACTTAAGAATGTATGGTAGATGATGGAAGAGCCAGATTTGCATTGGTACAAATGTGGGAACAAGTTGAAGCAAAAACCCCGGATATTGCTGTAGATATTAAAGCAATGGTTGATAGAGGGGAATTACAATCAATAGGATATTACAGAGGTTTTAATACATCATTGATAAAGATGGGTGAACTATTTCCTGAATTTGTTGAAGGAAGTTCAGAGAAAAGTAAAATATATCGCCTGATGCTTGCTTATACAGAATACCAAACTAGAACGCTGGAACATACATCCCTTTCTTTATATAATTAATCCCAGATTAGGACATATTTAAATATTAGGCACTAGTTATTAATGTATGTATATTAGGGTTAAAACCATTAAAAAGCAGGAGTATGGGTATTTAGTACAATCTAAGTGGAATAAGAAACAATCCACTTCTAAGCAGAAATTTAGCCAGTATCTTGGCAGAGTATACAGCCCGCAAAAGCAGTATAATCTGACTCTAAAAGATGTTACAAAAGCACAAGACATAGAAAATTATGTTAAAATAACAGACGTTAATCAGATCTTAAATGATATAATAACGGTAGACCTGCTCAATCATAATCTTAAAAGAAATAGGAATACATTTTCTGATAAGGAGTTTTATGTTGATATATCCAATCTAAAGGTTTACAATAAAAAACTAGTCCCATGCGTAGTAAAAATAAACAATGGCTACTTGTGTGATTATACACTAAAGAGATTATTTAACATAAAGCCCTCAAATACAGATGAAGTCCAGTTCGGGAAGGAACTTGCACGGGCAGTAATAGAAGCGGGAATAGGCATTGAAAAAGAGCTCTTTGTTTTGGTATTTGATAAACTTTATAAGAAGGAAGTAATTTAATAAAAAATGGACTATAAAGAAGAGGTATTAAAACTATTAAGTAAATTTGTAAAAGATCCTATACTAGAGATTCCTCCTAATCCTGAACTTGGGGATTATGCATTTCCGTGTTTTTCTATAGCTAAAGTGCAAAGCAAATCCCCGAATGAGATAGCCAAAGAATTAGTGGCAAAATTAAAGCCAAACAAGTATGTCAATAAAATACTTGTTATGGGTCCATACATCAATTTTTTTATCAATAAGGATATACTCGCAGGGGCTGCAATAAAAAATATACTTGAAAAAAAGGATTCTTTTGGAAAATCAAATATAGGAAAAAGCAAGAAGCAAATGATAGAATTCTTCCATGCCAATACCCACAAAGGGGTTCATATAGGCCACATAAGGAATATCTGCCTTGGCGAGAGCATATCAAAGATACTTGATTTTTCTGGTTATAATGCAATACGTGCCAATTATCAGGGAGATATAGGACCGCACGTTGCAGCCTGTTTATGGGGTTTGTTGAATATGCAGGAAAGAGTTCCAAAAGAGAATAAGGCTCTCTTCCTAGGAGAAATTTATTCCAAGGTTAATGAATTAATGAAGAATGATAAGAAGATACAGGAAGGGGTAAGGGAGATAAACAAAAAACTCTATTCAGGAGATAAAAAAATTGTTTCGTTGTGGAAGAAATCAAGAGAATGGTGTTTAAAAGATTTTAACAAGATTTACAAAGATTTTGGAGTTAAATATAATAAACTTTATTTTGAATCAGAGGTAGAAAAGGATGCGATAAAAATATCAAATAATCTATTGAAAAATAAAATAGCCCAGGTTTCAGACGATGCAGTTATTATAGACCTAAAAGCTTATGATCTTGGCGTAGCTGTTTTACTGACTAGATACGGAACTCCTGTATATCATTCAAAGGATATTGCACTTGCAGTACTAAAATCCAAGCAGTACAAACTGGATAAGAGCATACACGTTGTTGCCAAGGAGCAAGAGTTCTATTTTAATCAGTTATTCAAGATGTTTGAGATAATCAAGTCCCCTCTTGCAAATAAGTCGCTGCATCTCATATACGGGCTTGTAATGCTTCCTGAGGGAAAGATGTCCTCGAGGGAGGGAAATGTTGTTTTGTACAAGAATTTGATTAATAAAATAAAAGAAGAAACACTGAAAGAAACACAAAAAAGGCATAAATGGAATGCTAAAAAACTCGAAGAAGTATCAAATAAGATTGCATTTTCAGCACTGAAATACTCGATGTTAAACAGGGAGAATAATAAGATAATACTTTTTGACTGGAAGACCTCGCTTAATTTTGAGGGTGATACAGGACCATACGTGCAATATGCATATGCACGTGCATCATCCATACTAAAAAAATCAAAGAATAAACTAAATCCAGATTATTTATTGTTAAAAGATCCATTCGAATTAAAGCTGGTAAAACATATGTCTAATTTTCCTTTTATTGTCCGGGAAGCAGCGACCCATTACAGGCCGGATATCATAGCAAATTACACGCATAATCTTGCACAAATATTCAATGAATTCTACCACAATTGTGCAGTTATATCAGAGGATAAGCCATTGGAAGCAGCAAGATTATCATTGGTAAAAGCAACAATGCAGGTTATCAAAAATAGCCTAAATCTGCTAGGAATTAGCGTTTTAGAAGAGATGTAACCATAAGCTTTATATATTTTGTTCCTTAGTTTCAATCATGCCAATCATAGGTTTTAGCATCAATAAAATACAGGCTGAAAAGAGCGGAGAAATCAATCAGAATGTTGATATAGCCAGTGATTTGAAGATTTCCAAGGTTTCAGAAGAAAAGGTTGTCATAGATAAGGCGCAGACAGCCCTAAGATTTGATTTTGATTTTATTGTTAATTACAACCCTAATTTTGGTAATATCAACTTGAGTGGTTATATACTCTATATGGAAGGAGAGGAAACAGCTAAAAAGATCCTCGAATCATGGAAAAAAAGCAAAGTCCTAGAGCCCGGATTAATGGAGAAATTATTTAATTCCATATTGATGAGATGTAACATAAAGGCTTTGTTATTATCGCAGGAATTGAATCTTCCTCCTCACATCAGACTGCCAATAGTCGTGTCTGAGAAGGAAAGCAAGGAATTAAAATCCAAAAAAGACAATTATATTGGATGAAGAAATTCATTTAATTTTTTACGCTCGTTTTGTCGTCGAGAAGCTTCTTCCCATTCACACTTTTCTTTTTTCATGATATTCAAAATGTCTACCTCTTTGTTGATATTAAATCCCCCCTCACTATTCTAAAATCAAACTTATTTATATATACTCTCAAACTTTTTTATCTATAATAAAATATGCATAATCCATTGAGACATTACTCTAGAATTTATACTCACTTTTTCATTGGCAGTAACAAATTTTGTTTGTGAATAAACTCTCACTTTCACTAAAGATCATATTACTCACTCATTTTAATAAAAAGTAATTAACTACCTCTGCTTATAAAAATTATACGAACTTTATTAGTAATATGAACTCTCACTTCTTATACTGACTTCTAAAACCCACTAATTTACCCCAACTAGTTTACTGTTTTTCCCTAGCCCAATTCTCACTTTTTGTTTTCATATAATACCAGAACTACTTTTTTAATATAATCTATCTCTCACTTTTACCAACTATTACCCTTTTGGTTTTGTCTTCAAAAAAGAATAGTTTTTTTCTGCCTTTAACACTCACTTTCTCATTTATTTTAAATCCAACCCTTCTGATATCATTCATATGCCTTCTAATTGTGACTTCACTTAATCCTAATTTTTTAGAAATATGATCATAACCCAATGGCTCACTGGAATAAACTAGCAAAGCAATGATATTTTTCTCTGCTGGAGTCAATTTTTCGAGTGATTGAACGTTCATGAACGATTGAACGTTCATGAACAATCTTGAACGGTCAGGAAGCTCGTTTTCAACGTTTATAGCCTTATTTGATTTTACTGATTGAACGTTCATGAACGATTGAACAGCTCCTTGAACAGATAACATCTCCATCAACTCGTTATAAGTCTCCTCTAGGCTGTTTACGCGCCTATTGAGGCTTTTGAGTTGTTCGTGATGATCCTCGTTTTTACTGTTCAAATGCTCAATCCATTGAACAGTTCCATTCATGTCTTTTTTTAAATTATTGAAAGAATCAGCCAAATTAACGTGTAATTCGTCAATTCTCTTATGCACCCCTTTTTTTGAAAATAACCAAAATACCATTATTTAATAAAATACTAAACTTGCATATAAATCTTTTGGATTTTGAATAAAATGAAAAATTATATAAATAAAGGATAATATTCACTCTTAATGGAAGCGTTACCAAGAAGTGAGATCCCTAAACTAGGTAGAGAATTGTTAGAATCATTAAAAAAAACAACAATCAGTAACTTAAATGCACTGTATACCAATGGGAAATATTTTTATAAATCTTATAAGGGAGGTAAATCTTATACCACAAACAAAGAAGGGTTCTTATCTGCCTCAAAAATATTACTTAATAAGACTTTATCTCTAGCTAACGGAGTATCAAAGACTAAAATCTCCTCACAAATTAATTCAATATATTCTATATTACTAAGACAAGGACAGCAACTTGGGGCATTGCAGCAAGACAAAATAAGTCTAGAAGAAGTAGAAGCGCATATGGAAGCGTATAACGATTTACTTGAATTAATGAAAATACTTATAGATAATGCCCGTTTATAACCTCAAAATAACAGTATTCTACATTTAGTAAGCTTTATATATTGATGATACTACTTCAGGATGATTAAAATGGAAAAAATAACACTAACAAATTTGGAGTTGTTATTAGATTCATTAGAGCAGATCATAAACATTCATTTAAAACTAAACATTCTTCAAGATGCACAACCAAATGGGCATCCAGGAAATAGGTTTAATCAGTTTTCTTTACAATATGGAGATAAGTGGGTAGAAAATATTCTGACTGCATCTACGGAATATGATCATCCTGGGGGAGAACAAAGATTTATTTCAGAACCTGCCCATATAAATTTACTTGCACAGATTGATTATAGGTCTAAATTAATCAAGGAAGCTGGAAAAAAACCTACAATATATGACCCAAGAGGTAACCTCATTGATTTCGATCAAGAACCTTGTAGTTTATATCTAGGAGATAACTTCACTCCACTGCTTAAAATTTCAAGAAAAGAGATGGATAAATTAATTCATAATATGAAAATACCTTGTGCATATACTGTAATGTACTTGTCTAATAAGGAAAGAAGGATTATAGAACAGCATCAAAGATAAATATAAAACCTTCAATAAAAGCTTAAAAGTTTTAATCTATATTCTAGAGCATAAAATCTTATAAACTATGTCCTTTACCAAAAGAAAATGCAAAACATTCTAGACCAAGCTTACGACATTTCCCTGAAGGCATTAAGAGAGTGCTACCAGGACCAGGGTATAATAGCAGGGAAGAGAAAGTTCGACGATTACTGGGCAAGAGATGCATTTTTTGCCATACTTGGATCTTTATCCGCCAATGATTTGGCAATAACAAGAACAACATTCAACTTATTCCTGAATCACCAGAATAAGAAGGGGCAATTGCCACGAAGAATTGATAGAACATATGTTGGCCTGAAATATCTTGGATTAAAACTAAAAAGAAAAGAACCCAATCCAAGATATACAAACTCGCTGTTCATAGCAAAAACACTCGATCAGAATTCATTATTTGTTATTTCTTTGCTGTATTACATCAAAAAAACAAAGGATTTTGAGTATATGGAAAGGAATTTTAACAAGATAAAAGCAGCCATAGACTGGAATTTTCTGCATTACAAGAATGATCTGATCCACGAGGGATTATTTGCCAATTGGGAGGATACTGTGATTAAAAAGGGAAATACATTATATACAAACGTGCTGCACTACGGTGCTCTCAAGGCGTTTATTGACATATGCAAATTAGTCAATTATGATTTCAAGGAATACGAGGAAAAAGCTAAATTACTAAAGGAAAAGATCAATGAGAAATTCTGGAACGGCAAGCATTATAAATCAACCTTATCTAAGAAAAAAGAGATTTTCTGTGCAGCAGGCAATGTTTTGGCTATACTGTTTAATGTCGCAGACCAGAAAAAATCGGTTTTAATCGAGAAATTTATCAAGAAGAATATAAACACCATACCAATGCCAAGTGCCCATCCCAGGCATGAATTATGGCGTTATTCTATCCTTAATTATATGCGTGGCTCTATGCACTATCATGGCGGATTCTCGTGGTTATGGATTGGCTGCCTGAATGTAATTGCGCTTCTAAAGATGGATATGCAAAAGGATGCTGAAGAATTGCTGAATACACTAGCGTCCAAGATAGTTGAACACAAGAATGTTTACGAGGTTTATCACGAGGGAAAGCCCGTAAATAAGCTCTTATTCAAGTCAGAAGTGCCTTTTGCATGGTCAGCAGGGCTGTTTGTATTTGCATATAACAGAGTAAAAAATGACGAGCTGAAATTCTAATCTTTGATTGAAGGTTTTAAGCGGATATTTGGACACCAAAACATATTTAAATTTCAAATGTGTTAATATAATATGAATCAAAAAGGGCATTTTAATATTGTTAAATTAACACTGGATTTATCTGGTTTTGCGATTACTATAGGGGGTGCTCTAATTGCTAGATTTGCAAAAGACGAATACTTGCCTATAATTGGAGGTATTATGGTAGCTGTTGGTATGGCTTTATTAGGTATTTCGAGGCTGGTAAAATGATAGATAATGTCCAATCAATAATTCTTCTTTTAGAATCAATAGGTATGATGCTAGTAGACAAGAAATTAGTATATTTCTATTACTTAGTTATCCTTTTTACACTAATTCTTTTTATATTTTTATAAAATGATATTTATGAAAATTAAACTTTTATTTAAAAATAAAAAGGCAGTATTTTTATTATTGGCTTTTCTAGCTGCTACTGTACTGATATTCTTTGCTTAAAATATATATATTCTAAAACTTAAAAGCTTATAAACAAGTTTTGCTTTACTGTATAAAATGGATTTTTGCCCACATTGCGGAGAT
>JAGVZV010000003.1:12449-14826 GCA_018302265.1 Candidatus Woesearchaeota archaeon
TGTTTATCTAAAGGTTGCTCTGCCATAGATGGAAAGGAGAAATATACAGGAAGAATCTATCCAACACCAGAATTAAACAATGATAATTATATCAACGTTATATCAACGCAAGAAGTAAGGAGGTCTTTACATAAACGTTAAAATGTTATTACGTACACGATTAAGACACAGAGAATGTGGAAACCTCCTAATGGGAGCTATTGATGGAGGAGCAATTTATTACTGCCCACGTTGCGGTTCTGATGAGGAATATCTAAAACAAAGAGGAGAACATCCTGGCTTCGATAATAGTATACCCTATCTTATGTTTGCGAGTCCTGCAAATCTTCCTTTGCTTGAAAGAGAAGCCATGACCCCCGAGAATTTTGCAGTATTTGCTGGTGCTATAGCTGAAAGAGCTCAAATACTTGGAGATTTGGAAGCCATTGAAATATTCAGGAGATTAGTAGATCATAAACAATTGAAAATGGATAGAAACTATCCAACTACTGAAAAAGATTTTCAGCTTTATCTTCGTGCAATCAACCAGTTAGAGGCTTTGACGTTGGAAGAAAAGTAAAATGGAAAAAAAAACACCATCAATAGAGTTTTTAGAAGCTTTAACTGAAGAAGGAGTGTTAGAAGAAATAGTTTCTGGAGCTGAACAACCAAGAGGTGTTCTTTCTGAAGAAAAAATGTCGGAAGCAGAGTCAGACCCAAAAGGAATAATATCCCATGAACATTTAACTAGAGCTAATGCTTGTGGATTTCCTTATATAGAAGCTTCTAAATATTGGCCACTCAATTGGATTCCAATTATACGTGACGAACTTGAACATTTTCTATTTCAACAAAGAATTGCTTTATGGATGAAACAAAACCCAGGAAAGAATCCTGACCTCCCAAGAATATATGATCCCCCAAAATTGTCTAGGGTTTATGAGTTTTTTGCTGGCACTTATCAAAGAATTACAGGTAAGCCTTATCATTAAAATGGAAAACTCAAGTAGAAAATCAAAAAAATACTGGAGTAGGCTATTTGATTTAGAGAATTTACCAGGCACTCTTTACAAAAGAGGCTGTCGTTGTGGCATTCCTTACCATATAAAAGGTGGACCATTGGGTGAATTTCCATATTGGTTTTCTTATAAAGAAGCTTGTGTGAAAGCGGGGTGTAGTGAGAAAGAAGCTGAAAGATTTGCATATAACTTATTAATACTCAAAATCATGTTGAGATGGCAAGACGGTATTGTAAATACCTTAACAAAGAGAGAGTGCGCTTAAAGATATCAAAAGAAGAATTAAATGGATGTAAACAACAAATAAAAGATTTAACAGCATTGCTTGATTCAGTTGTAAATGCTAAGGAATTAAGATACTAAAATGGTAATAAACGATTTAATAGCAAAAGCAGAAATGAGATTAAGAAATAGCCAGATTAGTAGATGGGGATCTTTAACTCCTAAAAAAAGGTTCTTTGATATGGCTTATGAATTAGAGGATGCTCAAAGAGAACAAGTAGACAGATTTGTAAGATTATATAGCTATGATTCTAAAAGTGCAGAATATGTTAAAGCAGAAAGAGCACTAACGAAAGCAGGTTTTCAAGTGTGTTGGATCCCAGATGAATATGCACACCAACCCATACTTCGTGTATGTATAGAGGGTATAGGTTATTGCGAACTTAATGGGTTAAATCCGATAATTAGATTTGCAAAATATCAAAAAAGCAAGATCTCTCATTAAAATGGCAGAAAATAATACTCGGGAATTGTCAGATAGAGCAGATGCAGCTCCAAAGATAGTTAGATAGGGTTCAGATATCGGAGGAACTTTGGAAGAGGGAAGTATCATTGATTTAATCCAAAAAAGGCATATAATATGCAAGGGTCGCTTAGAAAGAATAAAAGAAGAGCTATACTGTCACGAATGCATTAAAAAATTTGGTTTAGAGAGATTTCTACGAGAAAAGTATCCAGTAACTACCTTTGGAGGAAGAGCATATCTTCTTATAGATCAAAACGAAGCATTAGATGAAGAAAGGTTTAAGCTTAGTATTTATGGATCAGACTACCCTGGAGGCCCATACCAAGAGATGATGGGAGTACTGAGAGGTTTACCTAATTCAGAAAAAGGATTTACTTACGAAGAAGCTAAAAAAAGATTAAGAGTTACTCCCGGGCTGTTCTTTGGAGGGAGGGGTATGACTTTGGTAGATGTTTTTTCTACAGTAAGTAGTTGGGGATGGATTGAGAACAAAGGAGGAAAAATTTATTTGACTGATCAAGGAAAAAATGCTGCTATCCCTTATCCAGCACCAGAATTCCCTAAAAAAGTGGATATAGAGCATTAAAACAAGCCATTCTAGAGCTAATGTTCTTATAATATTCATTATACG
>JAGVZV010000026.1 GCA_018302265.1 Candidatus Woesearchaeota archaeon
CTTACAAAATTCCTTGAAATTTTTTAGTAATATATCTTCAATAGTTATATTTATTTTCTTATATACCATAATAACTATTAGTATATACTAATATATAAATATATCCATTTCTATTTTGTGGGGTTAGAATCTTTTATAGAGATTATGTGGGGAGCAGGGTTCGAACCTGCGTAGGCACTAAGCCACTAGCTCTTGAGGCTAGCCTATTTGACCACTCTAGCACCCCCACCTATTATTTTGTAATAAAAGCAGTTTAAAAAGCTTGTTTTCTTGAATCATAAGCTTTAAAAAGGATTATTTTAACAAAATAATAGAGGTGTCGTGCCTCAGAACGTTATTCTGGGATTTTAAAATGGTAATTCAACTCCAAGAAGTAAAGAAAGAGTATCATATGGGAAATAGCATAGTTACAGCTCTTAGTGATGTAAATCTAGGGATTAAGAGCGGAGATTTCATAGCTATAATGGGTCCTTCTGGTTCAGGAAAGAGTACAATAATGAATTTAGTTGGCTGCCTGGACTTGCCAAGTAAGGGTTCAATATTTTTGGATAATCAGGACATTTCTCACTTAGAGGAATCAGATTTAGCTTCTATCAGGGGAAGAAAGATAGGTTATATCTTTCAAAAGTTTAATCTTATTCCGACACTTACTGCATTAGAAAATGTAATGCTTCCAATGATGTTCCAGGAAATAAGCATAGAGAACAGGAAAAAAATGGCCACTCAATTACTAAAAATGGTTAAATTGGATCATAGAATGAATCACAAGCCAAATGAATTATCCGGCGGTGAGCAGCAGAGAGTTGCTATAGCAAGAGCACTTGCAAATAATCCAGATATAATACTTGCAGATGAGCCAACAGGAAATCTCGATACAAAAACAGGACATGAAATAATGGATTTTTTAAAACAATTAAACCAACAGGGAAAAACAATAATTATAGTAACTCATGATCCTGAGATAGCAGATTTTGCTAATCAGACATATCATATAAGAGACGGGAGAATCCAAGATGAAATTTAAAATACTATTAATATTTTTAGCATTAATCTTACTGGTAAATTTTGCTAGAGCCGAAGATGTTAAGATTGACTTAATCAGTCAGGAACCAGCTATAATAACTCCTGGAAATTATTTCGCACTTACTTTTGAAGCTGAGAATACAGACCTAGAGAACATCACTGATATTGTATTTGAGTTAAAGCCCGGATCAGAATTAACAGTTGAAGGCAATGAAATAAAAAAATTCGGTGTTTTACAGCCCGGAATTCCAGTAATACTAACTTACAGATTAAGGGTAAATTCTGATGCAACTACAGGCTATAAAGATCTTGAATTGGAATATGACAATGGAGATTCTGATTCAGAAAATTTTAATGTTTTTGTAAATGCAGTTGAAACAAATTTAATTTTAAAAGATGTTAAACAAGAGGATTTCATTCCTGGAAACAAGGGAAAGTTAACAATTAATCTGCAAAATCAGGCAAGCTACAAGCTAAAGGATGTTAAGGTTATCCTTGACCTTAGAACTGTTCCATTTGCTCCAAGCGGAGATGCAGCAGAGAAAACCATTGCAGTAATGAATGGCTATGGTTCTGAAGCGCTTGACTTTGAATTAATTGCTTTACCCGATGCAGAAGCAGGAGTTTATAAAATTCCAATTACGATAATATATTTTGATGAATTTTCAAGACCATACAACAAGACAAATATGATTTCTATAATCATAAATGCCTATCCATTCTTGGATTCAAGCGTAGAAACCTCTGAATTAGTGCAGAATATGAAATCAAAAGTGACTGTAAAATTTGTAAATCGCGGATTGACAGGAATTAAGTTCTTGAATGTAAAATTGCTTGAATCAACGCAATACAATATTCTATCAGCTGATAATTATTATGTAGGAGATGTGAGTATTGATGATTACCAGAGTGTTGATTTTGATTTGTTTTCATTGGAATCAGGAAACATAAATCTTCCAATGATGATATCTTACAAGGATGCAAACAATAAGGATTACATATCAACACTAAACCTAAATGCTAAAGTTTACAATCAAAATGAAGCAAAACAGATGGGATTAGTACAATCAGGAAATTATTCATACATTATTTTTGTAATAATTTCAATAGTAATAATCATCTTAATATACAGAAAATATAGAAGAAGAAAATGATATCTGATTATTTTAAGCTCTCTCTTAACAACTTGAAACAAAGGGGCTTGAGATCATGGCTTACTATGCTTGGAATTTTTATAGGCATAGCTGCTGTTGTTTCCCTTATTTCTCTTGGACAGGGATTGCAGAGTGCAATAAACGAGCAGTTTGAAACACTTGGGGCTGACAAGATAACAATAACAGCCGGCTCTGGATTTTCAGGGCCACCAGGATCCGGATTTTCAACTGCGAAACTTACTCAGCACGATATTGATATTATAAAAAAAGTCAGCGGGGTTAAAAATATAGCTACTATGGCTTTCAAGCAGGCAAAGGTAGTATATCGCAATGAGATAAAATATACATATGTTTATGGATTGCCCTTAGAAGAAGAAACCCGTAAGATAGTGGAATCCATGAATAATGTTGATATAGCAGAGGGAAGAAGATTAAAGCAGGGAGATAAAAATACAGTTGTTATAACAAAGAATCTTGCTGAAGGAGATTTTTACAAGAAGCCAGTACATCTAAGAGATAGAATACTAATAGAGGGAAAAGAATTTACTGTTGTTGGAATTTTAGATACTATGGGAAATCCAGTTGATGATTCTAGTTTATGGGTGTCTATAGATGATTATAAGGATTTATTTGAAGAAAAAGAACCAATAGGCATTATACTCGTACAGGTTGATTCTTCTAGTGATGTAAGTGTTGTTGCTGAAAGGATAAAAGATGTAATGAGAAGAGATCGTAACTTGGATAAAGGAGAGGAAGATTTTAGAGTACAGACTTCAGCGCAATTGCAGGAATCCTTTGCTAATGTGTTTGGAATAGTACAAGCAGTATTGATTGGAATTGCAGCAATTTCTCTTGTTGTTGGTGGTATTGGAATCATGAATACAATGTACACCAGTGTTCTTGAGAGAACAAAAGAGATAGGAATAATGAAGGCTATAGGAGCAAGAAATTCTGATATTTTATTGATATTCTTGATAGAATCTGGTCTGCTTGGAGTAGCTGGTGGATTGATAGGTGTTATAATTGGTATGGGTATATCCAAGCTTGTTGAAATAGTTGCTCTGAATATGCTTGGAACGAGTTTATTAAAAACAAGTTTTTCACCAACACTTATAATTGGGGCTTTATTATTCTCATTTGTAGTTGGTTCTTTATCCGGTATACTTCCTGCGATACAGGCTTCAAGATTGAAACCCGTTGATGCTTTAAGATACGAATAGATATATTTAAATACAAATTAATATAATACTTAAATATGAAATTAAATCCTTATAAAGACGATGAGGAAGAAGAGGACGACTATTTCGGAACCGACAAAGAAAAGAAAGACGATTATTTTGACTGATTCTAATCTATACAGTAAACTATATAAATCAATTTTTTAATTTTTGATTAAAATGAATTTTGAAAATGCGGTTAAAAGAACGATAGAAAAGTATAATCTCCTATCTAAAAAAGATAAAATATTAGTAGCCTGCTCTGGAGGAAAGGATTCCACTACTACTTTGTACCTACTTAAAAAATTTGGACATAATGTTGAGGCTGGGATGATTGATCTGAAAATAGGGGAATTCTCGGATAGAAACCTGAACAATGTAAAAAATTTCTGCAAAGACAACAGAATAAAATTGAATGTGTTTGATTTCAGAAAGGAATTTGGATTCTCTTTTTGCTATATTCGTGATATCCTCAAGTCCAAGAATATAAAGCTAAATTCATGCACTATATGCGGGATTATGCGCAGATATATTATGAACAAGAAAGCAAGAGAATTAAAATTTACTAAGATTGCTACAGGGCATAACTTGGATGATGAGGCTCAGACAGTGCTGATGAATCAATTTAAAGGCAATATAAAACTAAATGCTAAACTCGGACCTATAAATGGAGTAATAAAGGATAAAAAATTCATTCCAAGAATAAAACCACTGTACTTTTGCAGGGAAGACGATATAAGAGCATACTCAAAATCAAAAAATTTCCCTGTTAATTACGAGCCGTGCCCATGTTCTGTTATGGCATACAGAAGATCTGTCAGGGAATCACTAAAAAAGCACGAGATGAACAATGAGAACATAGTCAAATCATTTTTAAAAATACTTCCTGAATTAAGGGGTTTTTACAAGCATGGAAAAATACATTACTGCGATAATTGTGGAGAGCCAACAACCAAGGGGGAATGCAAGACATGCCAGCTAATAAAAAAACTAAGGCACTAGTTATGTTCTCGGGTGGTTTGGACAGCAGATTAGTTATAAAATTACTGCAAGAACAAGGAATAGATACTGAAGCTATATTCTTCAACCTGCCTTTTGGCACGGGATGCTGCAATCTAAACTGCACTTTTAACTTTTCTCAGATGCAGGGAATTCCATTGAAGGTAATAGACTGCACCAGCGACAAATATCTGCAGGATTATATAAAAATAATAAAAAAACCAAGGCACGGATATGGGTCTGGCTTGAATCCGTGCGTTGATTGCAGGATTTTCATGTTAAAAATTGCAAAAGAATACATGAAAAAGATAAAGGCTGATTTCATTGCAACAGGTGAAGTTCTCGGAGAAAGGCCAATGTCACAGCATAGGAAGGCAATGGACATTATTGAAAAGGAGTCAGGATTAAAAGGATTATTATTAAGGCCACTATCAGCTGGATTGCTGGAAGAGACTATTCCTGAAAAGAAGAAACTAGTTGACAGATCAAAATTACTTAAAATAAAAGGAAGGGGAAGAAACAAGCAAATAGAGCTAGCCAATAAATATAAGATAGATTATCCAAGCCCTGGTGGCGGGTGTTTATTATGCGAGAGAGAATTTATAAAAAGGCTAAAGAATTTAATGGACGTTAAAAAGATTGATTCCAGAGATTTAAAATTGCTGAGAATTGGAAGACATTTTAGATTTGGGAAAAATATTGTAATTGTTGGAAGAAATGAGAATGAAAACAAGCAGTTATTAAAATTAAAAAATAAAGAGTATTATCTTGAGGTGCCTGGTTGTGGTTCTCCGACTACTTTAATAATAGGTAAATCAAGTAAAGAAATACTTAAAAAAGCAGCTGAATTAACAGCAAGATATTCTGATAATAAATCCAAAGAAGTTATTGTTAAGTATGGAATATCCAAACTAGACAAAGAGGTAATAATTTCATAAGCTTTTTATACCAATTCAATGTGAGTTTAAGATGGTAAAACAAGTAAAAATAACAAAGGAAATGTCTATAGAAGATATACTAAATAAGTGTCCTGATGCAGCAGAAGTAATGTTTTCTGGTGGATTGCACTGTGTTGGTTGTCATGTTGCTGCTTCTGAATCTCTAGAAGACGGTGCAAAAGCGCACGGTTTAAGTGATAAGCAGATAGCTGATATGGTTAAAGAAATCAATAAACTAAGCAATAAATAATTTTATAAATCTCTTTGGTTCTTTAATTCTATGATAATAAAAGAGATCAGGGCAAAAAAGATAAAAAATTCTAGAAATCAGGATACAATTGAAGTCAGAGTTATAACTGACCAGGGCGATGGCATAGCATCAGCCCCTTCTGGAGCAAGCAAATCAAAAAAAGAGGTTGTTGATTTTCCTGAAGACGTTGATAGTGCTGTAAACTTTGTTAATACTATATTAAAAAGTGAATTTAAGAATTATGAGATAAAATATTTTGATGATCTTAAAAAAGTTGAAAATATAATCAAAAACTATGATGATTCTGAGAGATTAGAAAAGATAGGTGGAAATCTTGTAATTGCATTTGAATTTGCCTTGTTGCAGGCTCTTGCAAATGGAGAAATCTGGAAATTACTGAATCCCGGGACAAAAAAACTGCCAAGACCACTGGGAAACTGCATTGGTGGAGGAAAACACACAGATTCTAATTTAAAGAATGAATTCCAGGAATATTTACTATTATCTCTAGATGCAAAGTCTTTTTCTGAATCAGCAAAAGCAAATTTATACATTTATAATACAATAAAAAGCAATTTTAATCATGCAAAACTGACAGATGAGGGTGCTCTTGCACTAAGTCTTTCTATAGAAGAGATTCTTGATATGCTTACAAAGTTAGTGAAGGAATACAATGAAAAGAATGATATAAACGTAAGAATCGGAATTGATATAGCCGCTGGTTCTTTCTTTGACGGGGAAAATTACATTTACAAGGATAAAAAGCTGACAAGACAGCAGCAGATTCATTACATCATCAATCTGATAGATAAATACAACCTGTGCTATGTTGAAGATCCATTGGAAGAAAATGACTTTTCCGGATTTTCCGAGATAACAAGACAGGTAAGAAGAAATTGTCTGGTATGCGGGGATGATTTAATAGCGACAAATCCAAAATTGCTTAAAAATGCAATCAAAAAGAAATCTATAACTTCAGTTATAGTAAAACCAAACCAGATTGGCTCTCTGATAAAAACGAGAGAAATAATAAATCTTGCAAAAGAAAACAAAATTTATCCCATAATCTCACACAGGTCTGGAGAGACAATGGATGCTACTATTTCACAACTGGCAGTTGCATTTAACATACCTGTAATAAAATGCGGGATTTACGGAAAAGAAAGAGAAGCAAAAATAAATGAAATAATAAAAATAGAAAAAGAAATCAAAAAGAAATAAATGATTTCTTGAATAGTGTTCTCAGATTTTCATCCTTTATCAGTTTGGCTATCTCTGTTAGGAAACAATGCGAGCATACACCCATCTCATTTCCACATCTAATGCATTTCTCTGTATTCAGATCAAACACATCAAAGGATTTTTTCAGATTTTTGATTTGTCTGACTAGTTTTGCGTCACGATCTCTGGCCCAGTACAAGGCTTCTTGCTCCAGGCAGTCGATGCATATTGGATTTGTTATGGCTTCGTTGCATATTTGACATACTTGCATTTTTCCTCCAGCCTGCAAATCATCTAGAACGACGAGTCTATCATTGCAGGAACACCAGGATTATGATGTAGCTTTAATGATAGAGTGATTTTGTGATAAAACCAACTAGTTTAGATGTACATAATGTTCTAGTTGGCATGAAATTCATAGTATATTACAGGAATTTACCATTTAAATAAATTTCTATGTTTTATCGAATATATCGTGAAGTATATTAACCAAAAGCTTTATAAATATATGAAAGTTAAAGTATATATGTTTATTTTATTACGAAAAGGAGGTGGATTATAGTGGTTCTACAAGAGCTTAGTTTAGCGAGTTCAGTAATACTAGACCCATTGGTTACATTGTGGAATAGTTTTGTCAGCGTACTGCCTGGATTGCTAGCAGCTATCATAGTACTTATAGTAGGTTACTTCGTAGCTTTCTTAGTCGGTCATGGTTTAAAGGTATTGCTTGAAAAACTAGGACTAAACAGATGGTTGTACCAATCAACTGTTTCAAAGGCAATCGGTCATACCAATGTTGCGAGTTTCTTGGGGGAGATCATTAAATGGTATATATTTATAATCTTCTTACAAGTAGCAGTTGATCTATTGCAATTAGGAACGTTGAGTAATCTATTAAGCACATTTGTTATGTGGTTACCAAATGTAATTGCAGCAATAATAATACTATTTGTGGGTGTAGCTCTGTCTCATTACGTAGAGATGAGAATGAAATCTCATACTAAGATGAGGGGCATGAACCTTACAGCTGTACTTTCTAAAGTAGTAATACTATTTTTGGTTGGTATAGTAGCGCTTAAGCAAATAGGAATTGATGTTTCAATACTTGAAAACACATTCTTGATAATAGTAGCTGCGTTAGGTTTAGGAATAGCAATAGCAATTGGAATTGGATTTGGCGGAAGTATGAAAGGAAGTTCGCAGAAAATCCTTAGAAACTTAAAACTCTAATTCTTTTTTTCTTTTTTATTAAATTAAACAGAAAGTTTTATAAACATTGATTATCCATAAAACTCATCACAAAGTACTTAGTGCTTAAACCGTGCTAAGTAAGTGCTTGCTGAGGTAAAAATAATGCAAGTTCCTTTCTAGGACTTGTTATAATACTATGGCAGAAAATCAATTATTAATTCCATTGGAAGAGTACCTGAAAGCAGGAATCCATATAGGCACTAAATTCAGGACAGAGGATATTAAGCCTTTCATTTATAAGGTAAGGCCTGATGGCTTATCTGTTTTAAATATCGAGGATATAGACAGAAGGATAAATGTTGCCTGTAATTTTATTTCACAGTACAGCCCGGAAGATATTCTTATTGCGTGCAGAAGAGAGAGCGGATGGTCCATTGTCGATCTGATGTCAAAAATTCTTGGCATTAAAAAAATAACAGGAAGATACCCTCCGGGTATTTTGACCAACATACAACTGGAAACTTTTATAGAGCCAAAATTAGTCATTGCAATTGATCCATGGCCTGATAAGAATGCTGTAAATGATGCTAACAAATCCGGAATACCTGTTGTTGCTTTGTGTGATACTAACAATGATGCCAAGCAGGTTGATTTATTGATACCATGCAACAACAAGGGTAAAAAGAGCCTGGGCTTGGTGTTATGGATTATAACCAGAGAATACCTGAAGAGAAGAAAGATAGTAAAAGATGACTCAGAATTCAAGTATACTATAGATGATTTTTCCAAAGATTAAGTTTTATTTTTAACAATCTCGTTTTTAATCAGAACTGAATTGGGTATTATAACAACATCCTTGTTTTTGGTTTCTAACTTAATTTCTGTAAGAGTTATATCTATTATTTTTCCTTTTATGTCCTTGACAGTGATATTTTCCCCCTTGTTGATGAACTTCCTGTGATGCAGCAAAAATCCTGCAGCAATATTCGGTATAAGATCTTTCAGCGACAGTATTATGAACAATACCAGCAATCCAAATATAGCAACAAGGATTACGTTAAATATAAATGTGGTTAATCCAATGTGCTGCAATGCAAACACAACAGACACTAAGTAAAAGATATACTTTATGATTGTGCTGACAAACTCTTCCAGCGGAACATCCAGATTTAATATCCTTTTAGTCACTTCATTAAAATGAGACTTATGCAGCACTTTTTTTACCAGCTTGGATATGAATTTGGATATAACAACACCAATTAATAATATCAGTATAGCTCCTATTATCCTGATTATTCCGTCTGATACAAGGCTTTTTATATCATACAAGTTTGTGGTTATATTCGTTAATATAGTCATGTATTTTCTTAATAAAAAAAGCTTAAAAAGGTTGTCATTCTTACAATACAAATGGCAACCAATGCAGGCGTTGAGTATTTTCTGTCAGAGCAAAAGTTTAGAGAGGCTAAAACAACAGAGGAAAAGATACTGGCTCTGGAGGAAATGCTGAGGACAGCTCCTCATCATAAAGCGTCTGGTAACCTGTTAAAGCAGATAAAGCAGAAACTGGCAAAATTACGAGGAGTACAGGAAAAAGTAAGAGCAAAAAAGGGATCTGGAAAATCTCTGAACATTAAAAGAGAGGGTGCAGCAAGAATTGCAATAGTAGGAACAACAAATTCTGGAAAATCTACTTTACTAACAAAACTTACAAATGCCCATCCAGAAATAGCAGAGTATGAATTTACAACCAAGGAACCTGAGGTTGGAATAATGGATTATAATGGCATTAACATACAAATGATCGAAGTTCCTGCGTTATTCGAGAATTTCATTAAGAGCAAACGCGGACCAGAATTCTTGAATTTAATCAAAGAATCTGATTTAATAATTTTGACATACAAAAATACAGAAGAAAAGAATCTTGTAGTAAAGGAATTATGGAATAATAATATTGATTTACCAATGATTTATTATGAAAATATCCAATTAATGGATATGAAAGAATTGATATGGAAACATCTGAAATTAGTGTATGTCTTTACTAAGATGCCATCTAAAAAACCGGATTTTCCACCAGTTGCTCTGCCAAAAAGTTCCAATATTGAAGATCTGGCGAACAAGATACATAAGGATTTTTTTAAAAAATTTAAATTTGCAAGGATATGGGGCAAGAGCGCCAGGTTCACTAATGGGCAACAGGTTGGTTTAAAGCACGTTCTTCAAGACGGAGATGTTATAGAATTCCATATGAACTAGGTTTTTTTGAGTACTTTTTTTTCTAGTCCAAACAATATCAGAAAACCAAACAGCGCTATCAATCCAGTCAGTACGAATACTAGCTTAAAGTTATAGCTTTGAACAAGCAAAGCTCCCAGATAAGCTGCAATAGCCATGCATATGCTAACGCTTGCAGAATACACTGACCACTGTGATCCCTGCTTTCCTTTTTCTAAGTTACATACAAACAGGCTGTACCACGAAGGAAATGCAAATCCAGCTGCTACCCCATACAATAATTGTGTTAGGTAAATATGTATTACATTTGTTGAAAGTATGTAACCAATAGGAACAAGAATAGTCAAAAGTGTCCCTAATTTTAACATCCATAATCTGTCTTTTGGGTTAAATACCCTCGAAAGGAATATTTGAAATATAGAACGTGTTATCAAATATATGGCGCTTGCAATACCAACAGATGATATGGAGCCTCCTTTTATACCACTGATAAAAATAGCCATTATAGGGGATATCAATCCCAAACCAGAATAAATAAATACATCCGAGAGCATCAGCAATTTTACGGTTTTGTTCATTTTCCCTCTTTTTGATTTATAATTGTTTGTCATTTAAAAAGCTTACTAGTAAAGTATTTAAGTAAATTATTCCTTTTTTAATTATGAAACAGGCAATTCTTGTAAGACAGGATCTGAAGATGAGCAAGGGTAAAATGGCGGTTCAGGCAAGTCATTCTTCTGTAGAAGCTGTTCTAAAATCAGACGAATCGAAAGTGAATGAGTGGCGTTCAGAGGGAATGAAAAAGGTTGTATTGAAAGTAAAAGATGAAAAGGAATTGTTTGAATACAAGAGACTGGCAGAAAAAGGGAAATTAGTGACTGCGTTGATAAGAGATGCTGGTTTGACTGAATTTAAAGCTCCAACAATCACCTGTCTAGCGATAGGACCGGATGAAGAAGAAAAAATAAATAAAATAACAAAGAATTTAAAGTTGATTTAGTTATTGCTGGAATTTTATTGTGTATGTCTGCTTCTCATTCTTTATAGGGCTGTGAGTTATAAACTCGAAATTGCATATAATCTCAAAGTCTTCCAGGGTATTTTGCTCCCATCTCTTGAAATCCAGTTTATACATTGCTATACTTCCAGTATTTTGCCTGGCCTTTAATCTTACTTCGTCTACAAGTTTGCCGTCTAAATCAAAGTAGTCCTCAAACAATATACCTTTGTGATTCTTCAAAAGTGCGTGCTGCACTACTTTTTCATTATTTGCGTAACACCTGAAATCAGAAGTCATTGTGTTTGCCAGCGCCTCTCCTAGATTTGCTACTCTTGCCTTTACAGATCCGGGCACTTTTATTGTGAACTCATTCTTTCCTGTCTGCTCGCATCCAGAATTCCCGCAGCTTAATGGTTCTACATACAAGCTTGGTGGGCATGGACCGCAATCATCAGGGCATGCTGATTGTAGTGCGTCTATGATGCACATCTCTGAGCTATCACACTCTCCGTCTCCGCATACACTTGGTGTTGCTGTTGGCATATTTGTCGTTGGTGTTTCTATTCCTTCAGGAGCTTGTTCTGTACAAGCAGCTATCAAGAAAATAGAAGTCAATAAAGCCAAAACTAATAGTGTTTTTTTCATAGTTTATACATATATCACGTATTATTAAAGCTTTCCGAAACCTTTATAAATTAAAATTCGACGTTTTTTATGGACGGCCATA
>JAGVZV010000016.1 GCA_018302265.1 Candidatus Woesearchaeota archaeon
GTGGTTGTGAACAAAATTGGAATTCAGCACTCCCATCTCCATTAAGAATGTATATTCCGGTTTCGCTGATGAAAGTCATTGGAACACAAAATTCTTCATTGTCAGTATAAAATAAATTAGTCTGATATGTTATTTTATTTTCACAATTTAAGGTTATAACATTCCCTGATTTTATATTTAATGTATTTTTAGCAAGAATACCCTCAGCATCAAAATCCATGCTCAGTTTATCTGTATCTTCCATTTTCACCCAGGGATTATCCTTACCAAAATTAATTCTTGCTTTTGCATTGAACTCTAAACTATCTTCATTAGCTACAATCCAGCTTTTATCCGTATACGGACCAATATTTTCTTTATTATCTGTAACAAATAAAATATTATCTCCATTATTCATGTAGGAAGCATCAAATTTCTTATCGTAAAGGCCAACACTTGGAGAGATCTCCGCTCCATAACCAGTAAAAACAACATTTCCTTTTCCAAGAATTTTATAATCCTTTTGATTGATTGATTTACCATCGGCATAGTCTGAAAAGGAAAAATCTGTCTCCTTATCAGAATAAACAGTAATCTGCCCGGCATTAAAAGTAACTCTTGTGTTTGCAGGGACATCAATCTTCTTGTCTCCAAAAACAAAGGAGCTTCCTCGTTCATTTGTAGTTAAATCCGCCTCTATAACCTCTCCTTTTTCTCCAACCTTAACATAAGCATTAGTGCTGGCATCTTTGGATTTTACGTTGGTAAAATTCAAGCTGTATTTTGGGTTGTTTATTGAAAAATCCCCGTTTTTATCCTCAAATTCATATGTGGATATTTTTGTCTGTTCATCATACTTAAAATTAATGTTGTTTGTACACACATTTTTTAGCTTATCTTTTGTTGGCAAGCAGCCGCTTATACTTCCAGTATCAGAATTAACCTTTAATTCACTAACAATTCCTTTGACCTGATCAGTATACCCTTTAATTTGATTGTATGTATTAACTGTTTTTTTCATTTCTGGTGGTAAAGCATCAAATGCGTTCCCAATTAATTTTCCTTTTATCTGCGATGTTGCACAATCAAATATGCTTGTTATACATACTATTTCTTGCTGCGCCTCACTAAATTGTCCTATAATTTCTGTCATTTCTGCAGGCATCTGTAATCCTACTTGCCCACCAATCATAGTTATAGTGGAAAAACTAATAGCATTAACAAAACTTAAGCTAATCAAAAATATAAAAATTAAAATTAATTTTTTCATTGGTAATCACCCACGTACCAGAATTTGTAAGCTTCAGAATCCTTTTGTTCACTCATATCAATAACCAGGAATATTACATCACCATCTTGGTTGTAAGTATTGACAAATAAGTTATTGTCTGCTGCTATTCTTGACATGCAAGTCAGGCATAACTGCGGTTTATCTCTAATCTGCTGCTTAACTATCAGATCAACAACATTCCTTATTTTTCCCAATCTTGAAGGATAACTTAAACTGATCTTATCAATTTCAGATGTTAAAGATCCTTTTTTTAGTTGTATTGGCCAGTTTACACTAACAATAACACTGCTGTCTTTAATATCAACCTGGGAAGTTATTTTTCCATAATTAACACCTTTTCCATAATTAACACCAACGTTTGTAGAATTGATATTACAATTGAACAATAGGTTTTCATTAATGAATCTGCTTAGCTCTTGCTCCATTGCGGTTACAGAAGGAGTATAACTCTTCTTTCCATAATGCAAATAAGTAAGATTAACACCAAGGTACTCAATTTTATTCAGATTATCCCTGTAAAAATAACCTCCGTAAACCCCAAGGGTATAAATTGAATCTAAAACAAACTTGTCAGTGCACGCCTTAATTTCTTCCTGAACCTCTGTAAACTGCTCAGGAACACTGGAAATTTCAATCTGTTTTTCACTGCTAACTTCCCTTAATAGAGATCCCCTAAAGTAGAACAATAAAACAACGAGTATTAGAATAACCACGCCAACAATCATGTAAACTGTTATCTGTCCTCTTTTCATCCTTTTTTATGGTTCTTTGTATTTTTAAAGTTTTTTAAATTAAACATTCTCGTAGCGTAATTAACAGGGTTCCTTACTTTAGTGCAATCCCCGCAATTAATTCCCATTGATTTGTAATAAGCTGGGTTGTCGCAGTTTGGAGGCAATATCTTGTTATTCTGCTTTTTGTACCATGATATCTGCGCTTTTATATACCCCTCTCTTAAATGTTCATAATTTTTCTTGTTCCATTCCAACAAATAAGAATCTATTTTTTCTATAGGCCAGTTCATATGTGTCAAGAAATTAATTAAAATAAAAACAGCCCTCTTTCTTCCATCGGTTTTAATGCCTCCAAGTATATTTTTAATGCATGATGGGAAAAAATCCTCTTGAATCTCTTTTGTTGTAACCTCATATGTTTTCTTATCTGCAATTTTATATGATTCTTTTTTTATGTTCCAATCATAAGCCTGCAGTAATAAATTCTTTGCAGAACCTTTTTCAACATTATCCAAATCAAGATATTTTATATTAACTTTTACATTTTCCGGCTTTGCATCATCTAAGTTAAATGTTTTTATATCCTTTATAGGGATGCTTACTAAACCGCTCTTCTCATTCAGGCTAAATGGCGCTCGAAACATGTGTCTTGATGAAATTAAAATAGTATCTATATCAACAACAGAAAAAGGGTCAAATTCATCATTTTTGATTAATTCCTCTTTTTTCTTTCCGATATTCTTTGCTAAATTTTCAATAGTGTCTAATTTTAATAATCTTTCAGATAGAAATGGTTTTATCATTTCCTTAAGGTAAGAGGCAATTATTCTTACTATATCCGGAAACAGTAAATTTACTTTTTCTCCTTTCAGTGTTTCAGGAAATGCCTCAAATGGAACTGCAATATGAAATCCGTGATTTCCAGAAAATTTCAAAGAAATATCTTTTACATCATGAAATTTTAAAGCATCAATCAGCAGTTCAGCAGTTATTCTTGAATACTCCCATTTCTTGCAGTCTATATCCAGAATTAAATCAAATCCCAGCCTTAATTCATCCAATTCTCTTTTAGACATCCCGGATCTAAGTTGTAATGGATCCTTCCATCTTTCAACAGAAATGTGAAAAGAGGTCATTCCCTGCCTTAGAAGAGCACTGATATCCCCGATATAATTAACACTATCAGGTCTTTTTCCGCAGACATCCTTATTCCATACTTGAATTTCGCGATTTTTTGATACGCGGAGTAATTCCTCCTGCACATCCTTTCTAGAGTAATGCTTATACATGGATATATAAAGAAATTTGAGTTTATAATTATTTATCTTTTTTAGTATTTAATTCGGTTAGTTCTTCCTGCAGCTCATTCCCTCTCAATCCTATAGCGCCCATATCCTCTTGTAACCGAACCATTAATCCTTCTAGCTCTGCTACTTGCACATTTATCAATTTTTTAGTGTCTATAACTGGCTTTTTAACAAGAACATTAGATCCAACGTTTAGCAATAGGTCTTTGCTGGATATACTGCCCTCAGCAAATATGCCGGGACCCAAGGCAAAAAACATGTTTGAATTCTCTTTAACCTTTTCAAATTCGCTTAGATCATCATCAACCCTTCTTAATTCCACGATTTGCTGGTTAACTGTCATTAATTGCTGCTGTAGCTGCTTTATCTGCTGGTCCAGTAATTGCAATTCTAAATACTTCTTTTGTGTTTCTTCGTTTAGATTCATTTTTTCTTTTTAACTTCCTTCTTTGGTACTTTTTCTTTAGAACTTATTTTTCTCTTCTTTTTTGGTTTTTCAGCAGTTTTCTTTTCTTTTTTCTTTTTTTCTTTAACTTCTAGCTTTTCCTTTTGAAGTGCTGCATGAACCTCTGATGTTGAAGCTCCCTTTTTAATTTTTAATATAATATCGGTTGGTTCCAAATGAGAAACATTGCACAATTTTCTCCTGACATTCCCATCAATAATAACAAATTTCCTGTCTTTTACATCAACAATCACACATAATTTTCCAGCCTCTCTTCCTGCTATTTTATAGCATACACGACCAACATCCATTAGGCTCATTTTTTACTCCTTATTTTTTCCTTAATTAATTCCCTGGTGCATCTAGAACACAAAACACCACCGTATGGTCTTGATGGTCTCTTCTTTGTTTTCGGCAATGTCATCATTTTATAAGGAAGTTCTCTCAGAACACCAATTAAAAGATTTCCGCATCTTCCACATTTTGGTTTAGAGGGCTTTCTTCTCTTGTAATGTATTTTTACCCTGTTACCGGGCAATTTTACATGAATTCTTCTGAATGTCCTTGATTTATATCTCCCTGATACCATACTTTTTACCTATAACATAGATTTAAAAAGGTTTCTTTTCAAAACCATAAAAAATAAAGCAAGGCTGCTAAAATAACCCCGTTTACAAGTTCTAGCACATTTCTCGAGATGAATCTTTTGTATTTATAATAATAAAATGCTATTACTGGTGATTGTATCAATAAAATAGCAAGAAAGGCAATCCAGTAGACTAATGCGATGCTGAAAAAGAATAATAAAATCCCAAAATTAAATGCATAAAAAGCATATTCATGAAGGTCTCTGAATCTTGTCAAAAACTTAAGAATAAACACTGCAAGTCCGTTATAAATTAGGGTTATTAAGAATAATGCAAATAGGCTCGTTGAATCAAAGTATATAAGGGCAATATCTATTACTGTAACAGCAAGTAAAACCCGTTTATCATACAAAACACTTCTTTCAGCTTTTTTTGTGACATCTATCAGCAAGTAAGATATCCCTGGGAAAAATTTTATACTCAGCATTAACAAATAAATAATAATTAAGAATAAAATACCCATTTCTTTTGGAGTTGTTATAAATATTACCAAATCAAGAAAAAACATCATCCATAATCCTTTTTCAAGCAGATTTGATTCACGCCATATTGATTTTGATAATCTCCCCAAGACGCTTTCTATCTTCCACACGCTTTTTCCATAGGGGCTTAGATTTATTTTGTTGTATAACATCCATATGTTCACTATCAGTATGCATACTATTGCCCCGGTAATCCAATTGGTTTTAATGGTTTCAAAAAATCCCAATGCAAAACCTTTTGCTATTAAGAAGAACACATATAAATAATGCCCATAAATAAAAATGGGATTGTAAGTGTAGCCAACAATCTTTGATATCTCAGAACTGATTGAAAGCGATGGAAAATGTTTTGGATTCAGCTGGAAATCTATAACACCTGTTAAATTCAATACTCCCAGAACAAGAAAGATATATTGCAGATTCTTTGCTATAGTTTCTACTAAAAATTCTAGTGTTAATTCACGAGAGTATCTCATATTTAGTGTATTTTTAATACTTTTCTCAGTAATGAATTAAGAACTATTGCCAATACCAGGTATGTCCAGAACCAGCTCAATCCAAGAACTTTGATTGGGGCATTGCTGGTCTTGATTGTCACCAAATTTTCATTAACATATTTTTCTGGATCCTTGTACTTTCTTTCTTTTGTTATTAAAACATCTTTGGTGTATGTCTTATTTTCAAAATTAAAGCTCAGTGTGTAATCACCCTCTTCACCTTTTAAAAAAAACCCGGCTTTATTATCCCTGATTTCCTGAGTTTTTTCTCCTATTACATCTATCTCATTTGGAACTAAGATATCAACTGTCCCTGTTATATCCTTAAATGTAAGGTTAACACTGAACTGATCCTCGGGCATGATTGGGTAATAGGCAAGATGTGTTGAAAACCATCCGAATATTATCAATATCGGAAGCATGGTTATCAGCATGGGTTTCATTGTTTCTTTCATCTGTATCATTGATTTTTCAAGGGATCTCTTTTGTAGGTCAGCTAGCTTGCTTGTATCGTGCTTAAACTCATTCATATCTTTCCTTATCTGTTTCATATCCTCTTTGATAGTTCTAAGAACCTCTTGATCTGTCATTTTTTTGTAGATCAATGTTGTAATCAAAGTAACAATAAGGGTTATAAAAAATATTCCCCAAAACGGAGGTAATTTTAACAGAATGCCAAATACCGGATCTAAGATTGGATTGAATATGTTACTAAAAAATTCTATAATCGGACTTACCACCATTTTATTTTCCCATTATCTTTCTAAGACCAGGGTACATATCCATCATATGCTGATTTGCTATGTCCTCGTACATCCTATAGATAATCATAACTGCCAGCAATATACCTGTTCCTCTTCCAAGAGCACCAGATAAATCAGCTAGTGAAGCGAGGATACCAACTGCAATAGCACCCATCACTGTAAGTGGGAGAATATAACGGCTTAGTATGCTTGTTAGTACTCTTTCATCTCTTCTAAATCCAGGAATCTGCAATCCTGAGTTCATTATATTTCTTGCTTGTGTCCCTGCATCCATCCCGGCAGTTTGCATCCAAAAGAGTGCGAATATCACAGAGCCAACAACAAAGAATAATAAATATATCAATCCTTGCAGTACATTAAAAGAAGAGAATGAATTTGTTATTATTAACCTTAATATGTCTGGAGAGTGTATCCACAATACAAAACCAGATGCAGGAATATTTCCGCTAAACGTTCCAAGTAAGGGATGTCCCCAATTTTCAAATAATTTAGCAACCAATTGGACATTGGCAATTAAAGCTGCGATTAAAATAACCGGGATATTGCTGGTATACAGGAAATGCAGTGGCCATCTTATTCCGTGACCTCTTATTCTTCCAAAGCTTAGTGGAATTTCTATTTTCATTGACTGGAAATATGTTGCTAATAAAAAAACAGCAATTGTAGCAAGAATAGTGGAGATAGACAGTATCGCACCTGTTGGATCTCCAGAACTTAGAGATAATAAGAAGACCCAGACTGCTCCTACTGGTGGTTGTCCTGAACCAAATGCCCAGGACCCTGTTGTTGTTAATGGTGATAGTGCCCTTACGAATATTTCCATTGATACGTTTGCTGCTATGAATAAACTAACTCCCGAACCAAAACCCCATTTTTGCATTACTTCATCCATATACAATACTATAAGACCGCCAAGGACCAGCTGAGCAACCAAAATCCATTGCATAATAAAATACTGCGCTGGTACCAGCTCTGCTTTTGGTGCAAGACCACCCATAAAAACGTATATTGCTGATTCAAAAATAATGAAAAATATTGATAATAATTTTTGTGTCCCCTGAAATCTTGTCCTTCCCTCTTTTGTAGAAGTATCAAATTTCCATATCCCTGAACCATTAAGCAATTGAAGCACAATAGAAGCTGTAACAATCGGCCCGATACCAAGAGACATGATAGAACCAAAACTCGCCCCAAGAATAATCGATAATTGCTCGAAATTGGCAAGATTGTTAGGTCCAAGACCATATAATGGAATAACAGACAACAAGAAAAAGGCAACAAGTATTATTAACGTCCACTTTAACTTTTCATTAAAGGATAATTTCTTTTGTAATGGTGATTCTACTTCTGGCAGATTAGCCAACAAGTTATCAACAATACTCATGAGCTTATTTCACCACCGGCCTTTTCTATTTTTTCTTTTGCACTCGCAGAAAAAGAATTGCAGATTACTTTCAGCTTATTTTTTACCTCTCCATTTCCAAGCAGTTTGTCATATCCCAATTCTTTTAGATTTACTAAATAATGATCTCCTTCTTTTTTTCCGAATTTGTTTATGTGTAATTCTATATCTGCTATGTTTATTACGTCCCCTTTTTTGTGCATGCTGTGAAAACCATGCCTTCCGTAATATTCATTACCGTAAAATTTCAGTATGTGCTGTTTTTTATGCTGGGCTCTTTTTCCAGAGCCGGCCATACCATAACCACCGCGGCTTCCGGATCCTCGATGTCTTTTTCTTGATCCCCAACCGTGAGTAGAATGTGCCCTCTCTCTCACATTTTTCTTTCTTATTCTGACCACCATTATAACATTCTCCTTATCAGATCATTGATATTATCCTTTCTGTATCCAAGCGCGCCACCCATGCTGAATGGTTTTTTTGTACCTTTATTCTCAAACCCTTTTATTGGAGGTGTTAATCTAAAAAACTGTTTTAATCCTGGGATGTCTTTTAATTCCTTTTTATTTGCTAGAAATTGCTCTGCAAACTGATCAAAACTAAGATTAAGTGATTTTTTAAGATATTCTTCTGTTATTAGCATATTCCCTGGTAATCTGCCACGTTTTTCCAGCAATAATCTAAATGTTTCCTTATCTATTTCCCCCCAGGTAACTTGATCCTTCAGCGAGTTTAGCATGCCCATAAAAGAAGGGGTCTCATTAATTATTATACATGAATTCTTTTTGTACAGCCTCAATAAATTTAGAGTAGTCTTTATAGTTTCCTTAATTCCAATTCCCCCCCTAATTTGAATTACAGCTATTCTATTCATATTAACCCTTCCTTGATGCCCAATTGATCTCTCACTTCAGGCTTTATTTTTGTTCGTGATAATTGTTTTAGTGCTTCGAAGCATGCTTTTACAAGATTTATTTTTGTTCTTGCCTGTCCATGAACCTTGGAATAAACATCTTTTACTCCTGCTAATTCAAGCATTTTTTTTACTTCTGATTCTGCTATTAATCCGGTTCCTTTTGGAGCTGGCTTTAATAAAACTCTGACAGATCCGCATCTTCCCTCTACTGCGAATGGAATTGCATGAGGTTCCTTACAACCACATGCCCAGCTACCGCAACCGCGCCTTATAGAAATTAGATTTAATTTTGAATTTTTGACTGCCTTTTCTCTTGCAGGCATTGTTTCCTTGGATTTTCCGTATCCTATGCCGATGTAACCATTTCTGTTTCCAATAACAACGTATGCTGCAAATTTTGGTTTATTGCCCTCCTTTGTTTTTTTCTGGGTCTGTCTCCATATGCTTCTTTTACCACCACCAAACTTACCCTTTGATTGCCCTATGTTAAGCAAAACAGTTTCCATACCGGGCAATAATTTATCAACAATCTCGGGTTCAAGTATAGGTTTTGAGCTTGAAAGAATTTGGTCAATGTTTGTGATTTTATCGGAAAAAACAAGTCTTCCGAATTCGGTTTTAGGCTTCCAATTCTGTTCAGATATGGTTATTCCTCTGACAACTCCCTCTTCTGGAATTTTTCCCTCTCCTGCTTCAATTGCTTCCTTATCTATTTCTTTTATTAAAGCATCTTCAGGTTCTTTTACTATAGTCTCCTCTTTAAGCTCTTCTTTGCTACCTGGATGCTTTTCGCGTGCTCTCTTTCTGGTGTCTGGCATTTTATTTTATTTTTTTCTTAATATCCTCCATAATAGTTTTAAAATTGTCCGGTTTTATCTTTGAAAATTGTTTTCCCTTTGCCTTTTTTGCGTATTCTATTATATGTTGACCGTAAATTTTGCTTTCATCAGGTAATATCTCATTTGAGTGCGGGATTGCAATACCTGCATCAATCACACCCTTAAGTGCGGCATACAATCTGTCTCCCCCTGTTTGCAATCCGATGTCTAAAATTGCTTCTTTAACATTCTTTGATTTTGCACGAACACCGCACAAATAACCTGTGAGATACGCTGAGGGTATATTACCACAACTAAATTTCCAGTTATATTTCTTTGCTAGCTCGTAACTGTTTGCTGAAACGAGCACTTTATCTCCTTGTATATCAGTATTTATGAACTGGATTAGGATATTGTTCAGGGATTTTCTTACAACCAGCCTCGTCTTTCCAGACTTAAGCAAAGCCATTCTCCTCTTATAATCTGTTTTTCCACTGATTTTTCTTGCATATCCAACTGTAAATTTTTTACTTGCCATCTTTCTTAGTTAAATTATACTCCCCTATGAATAGTTTTACGTGTCTTCTGCTTCTGAAGAATCCGCCCTTTATTTTGTTTCTTAGCAGCCTATAATTATAAACTGATAACACCCCTTTTTGTTTCAGATATTTTATAAATTCTCTCTGTGATCTAACCTTATTAATCCAGATTGTCTTTCTTGGCAATCTTGCCCTGCTCGTTCCCTTAAGAGAACCCTTTCCGTATCTTCTCCCCTTCCTTTTTTGCAGTATATTATTTCTGGCTCTTGTCCTGGAAACTCCTCGCTTGTTTATGCTTGTGATGGCCCCTTCCCTCATAAGCGATCTTATATCTGATTTGGTTATGGCCTCTTTTATCTCGCTCAGTCTCTCGGGATCCAATTTTATTCTTTTTGAGCTTACCCCAAGCACGCTAGCAGCCAATCTTTTTTGAGTGTTTAATTTCATCTTTTATCTCCTGGAAGGCTTTTCTTCATATCTTCTTTTATTTTTTCTTCTGTGGTGTCCTTCTTCCCTTCCCCTGGTTTTTGTTCTTTCTCTATCGCCTTTTTCTCTAATTCTTTTTTTGATTTCTCTTTCTTTTCGTGCCTTTCTTTTCTCAATTTCTTTCTGGATTCAATAAGACTATTTTTTTCTTCCAAAAATTTATTAACATTGTTTATATTTGAGATCCTGAATCCCATTTCATTGCATTTTTTTATTAAAACCATTTTTTTCTTCAGGCCTATGCTTCCAATGATAATGCTATGCTCTTTTGGACTGAGTTTCTTTAATTCGCCCAAACTTCTCACCAATGTCAACTTTAATCCGTGCTTATCTATGAACCTTAATGGTGAACCATAACCCTGCCTGACCGGATTCATGTGACCTGTAACACGCATCCTTAATTTATTGTGCAATCCCCTTGGCTTTCTCCAGCTTTTGAACTGCTTTCTGACATTGGAGTCATGCCTGGTAAATTTAGGCTTGTTCTTTTTTCTCTCCAATTTTATTTTAAGTAGTCTATCCATTTTTCACTTCATGAGCTTTTTGGGTTATCCATATTCCATCCTGGAATACACGCAAATCCCTGTTTTTGATTTTGCATAATCTTTCTATTATTGATGCTGCTAATCCTACTTTTTCTTTATCACAGCCAGACAGCTTTACTATTTCACCATCTAGTTTTACGTTTACCCCTTCAAACAGCCCTATCTTTCTTGGAACTTTTTCTCCCAAAAAGTTCTTAACAACAAATATTTTATTGTCTATGGACACAGCCATAGGGAAGTGACCGGAACATATCTTCATTTTTGCTTCATATCCATTTAAAACTCCCAAGATTAGTCCATTAATGATTGAAACGCAGGTATTGATGAACATCTTATCTCTTTTTGTTTGTTTTTGCATTGGTGAGGAAATAGAGATGGCATTATCTTTTTTTGTTATTATCAGTCTGGGATTTGTAAAATCTTTTATTACTTCTCCCTTAGGCCCTTTAAATTTTAGCATATAATTATCTATTACAACATCTACTCCGGAAGGAATTTTTACTTCTCTGTCCAATTTTAGTTTCTTCTTTTCCATCTTAGTAACAGTAAGCTAATAGTTTTCCCCCCAATTTTTTATCTTCAGCCTGTGTGTGTATCATGACTCCCTTGGATGTGCTTATAATAATGATACCAAAACCCTTAGCAGGCAGGAATCTCTTTTCAAACTTCTCAAAGTTGGTGTGTTTAACTGAAAATCTCGGTTTGATAACATTGCACTTGTTTATTTTTCCCAATAAGTTAACCTCAATGTAGCCACCTCTGGAATCAGTAACTACATTAAATGAACCAATATAATCATTTTCGTGCATTATTTTCAGGATTTCTTTGATCATCTTGGAGGAAGGTTTGATTACACAAACCTGTTTTCCTCTCCTTTCAGCATTCAAAATATTTGAAAGTGCATTTCCAAGTGTGTCATTAAGTGCCATTTTAACTAAACTTCCTGAAACCCATTGATAATGCGGTTTCCCTAAAACATTGCCTGCATAAATGAATATTATATCTGCTTAGATGTGCTCCAATCCTTCCGCACCTTCTGCATTTTTTTGTGGAATTGCCAAATTTACGGTCTTTAGGAAAATTATGCTTGATATACTTCTTTGCCTTCTCTGGTTTTGTCTGCAGTTGAGACAATCCCTTTCTATAATCGCTGTAGCTCATTCTTCTCCTCCAATTTTTATATTAAATTCTTTTTTCATAAACTCAATTGCTTCCTGCTTGGTTATTCTGTTCTTGGTAGGAATCTTTTTTTGCTGTATCTTCCTTCTTTTTATTCTGTATCCTGGTCTTTCAAAAGTTACTGCAACATCCATGCCTGCCATTCCAAGCTGGGCATTGTATTCTATTCCTTCTATATCAATATATTCAGGAACACCGAATGAAAAATTACCATACTTATCAAATTTTCTTTCAGATATCTTATCATTAACCGCTTTCAATAAGCGTGCTAGTAATTTATGCGCTTCTTTCCCCCTGATTGTGACTTTGCTTGCTAATTTAAGATGAGGCCTGACGTTCCAGGTGGGTATTCTCTTAAGAGTTTCAGTCTGCACTGGTTTTTTCCCGGTTATATAATTAAGTAATTTTGATGCCTTTTCCAGTTTATCTCCCGGCTCTCCAACCCCTACATTGAGAGTTATTTTTTCTACCCTTATATTTTTCAGGCTGTTCATTTTTTAACCTCTATAAGCGACTTATCTTTTCCAACAACAAATGCGTATTTTTTAAGTGTGGTATGAATTTCTTTGTCTATTAGGAAACTTACTTTTGCAGATTCAGACCCTTCTTTTTCCTCAATTTTCTGCAATATACCTATCTTACCCTTATAGGAACCTCCAATAAGATAAATAATAGCATCCTTATCCAGTTTTAAGTGTGATTTTATTTTTTTGCTTTCTAAATCAAAAACAATCGTGTCTCCAACAGAATAATCATTCTTATCCAGGGTTAAATTTCTTCCATCATTAAGATTAATCTGTACTTTTCCATTTTTGATAACGGTTTTTCCAATAATCTTTAATAGTTTCGAGCTGGAATCTGTGATTGGATTTAAAGCCAATCTTCCATTCTGATTGTAGATTAAAATATATTTTTCTTTTAAGTCGGGTATTTCTATAATATCCATTATTCCCACAGGGAATCTATGATCATTCCTTGGAACTTTGTTGATTAAAACTTTTTTATTTGAAAGTATGTACTTCACTTCTTTTTTTGTTTTTGCCTGGTTCAATAAATCTTTGATCAAATGGATAAGGGTTATGCAACTATCCAATCCGTGCGGTCCGGGTATAGGGCGGGCTATAAATTTTCTTTCTTTTCTGTTTATTGCCCAGTCTCTTGGGGCAGATATTCTTTTAAGATGCATTTTTCTTCTCCAATTTTAACTTTCTTTCCTTATCGCTTAGATCCAAGCTTGTTATCACCAGATTGGATGGCTCTAATGGATAAAATGATTTGGTGCCTTTAAATCCTTTGATAAATGAACATTCATTAATTTGCTGACTAGGTGCAATGGTGCATTCTTCCTGTATTTTCTCTGCTTGCTCGGTTTTTTGCTCTTTATCCAAAATTTTGAAAACTTTTTCATACTAGTATATTAGCCAATTTTGATACAGCTGGCCATCTATCGGCCACTTCCTTGGCTATTGCTCCTTTTATCATTGTACCTTTCGGATTTCCCTTTTCATCCTTTAAAACAACTGCTGCATTATCCTCAAATCTTATGCGCATTCCATCTGCTTTTCTGTATTCCTTTTTTTGCCTTACAATTATAGCATAAACAACCTGCTTTCTCATCTCGGGATTGCCGTCAACAACAGATGCAGTTATCAAGCTGCTGACCCCGGCACTTGGATTTCTTCCAGTTTTTGTTTTTCCGCCTATGACTGAAATCATTTTTATTAGTTTAGCCCCCGAGTTATCACAGACTGGGATTCTGCTTTCCTTTTGCAGTCCTTTTGTTACATTTGATTTTAGTGCCTTCATTTAAGTTTCTCCACTATAACGAAATTTTTTGTTTTTGAGATTGGCGCGCACTCCATTATTTTTACTTTATCTCCGACTTTTATGTTCAGACAATCAGGTATATGCGCTTTTACCCTTGTTCTCTTTTTCTCGTACCTCTCGTATTTTGGCAGATAGTCCTGCCTGTTCCAGGAGATTGTTGAAGTTTTATGAACATTTCTTTTTATTACCTCTCCAACAAAAATCCTTCCATGCGTGCTTAATTGGCTGTGAAATGGACAGTGTTGATCATTGCACTTTTCTTTTGGAATTTCCACGTCTATGCCTATTGAGTGCTTCATTTTTTTATCCTGTCCTCCGGTCTTCCAATTATCTTAAACCCGTCTATTTCCATTGTTTTTCCGTCAATGATCTGGAATCTTATTTCCTTTTTTATCAATTTTTTATCTCCTTTCGATGTTTTGATTGTTATCATATCTCTCGTTTCATCAACAATCTTGCCCTTCAATCCAACAAGGGTTTTATTTTTTGATTGCGTGATTATTATCGTCAGTCCTATAAACTCTTGGTCTAGTAAACGCATTTTACCTCACTTCAATTGTATCCGAACTGAATCCTAGCTTGATCAGTTCATCACGGACCTTGCTTGAATGCCTGCCTTGCAATTCAATGGCACCATTTTTGTATGTGCCACCGCAGGCCAGTTTTTGCTTGAGCTGCTTTGTAAGCTCCTTGAGATCAACGCTTTTAGGATCAACACCCTGTATCATTGTTATCATCTTACCAAATCTTCTCTCGACTTGTTTTATTGTGATAACCTGTCTTTCCTTAGCGATGTCCTCACAAGCGCAAATGTCCTTGGGTAAACCGCATTTCTCACATATTTCGCTCACTTAGACTTTACCTCCTTCTTCTCATTCAGTATGGTATTGATTCTTGCAAATGTTTTTTTGATTGATCTTATTTTACCTGGATTTTCAGGAACTGTGCCTGTTGCAACCTGTGCATTTAACTTCATTAATTCTTTTTTAAGCTCTTCAACCTTGGAATTCATAGTAGTTTTGTCCATCTTTCTTAATTCTTTAATCTTCATGTTTTACTTCCGCTTTGGTTTTTTCTACCTTTTTTACTTCTTTCTTTTTAGTTTCCTTTTTCTTTTCTTTTGGTTTTTCTTCCTTAACATCTTCTTTGATTGGTTCTACTTTAATTGTTAATGGCTGTTCTGGTGCAATTGTTTCCTTAGCTATAATCTGGTCAGGCAATCTAACATCTTTTCGAAGAATCCTTACCTTGATTCCGATTGTTCCGGACCTTAGATTAGCAACAGCAATGCCCTTGTTAACATGATTCTGCGATATATCCCCTGATTTTTTCAGGTAACCAGCCAGGAACCTCCATGATTTTGCCCTTGTGCTCGGAACACCACGCCCGGAAATAACAATCTCTGCTCCAAGAGCTCCGGCTTTCATTATGTCTTCCAGCACCTTGTAACCGACAGATTTGAATCTCTTTGGCCCGAATTTCTCGAATGAAGAAACAATTCTCTTTGCAACAGAGTTTACATTCAAGCTCGGATTAGGAATCTCAGAAACCTCAATCTGGGGATTTTCCATATTGAATTTTTTCTTTAATAACAAAGTTAGCTCCTGGATATTGGAACCGCGCCTTCCAACTACTAATCCCGGGCGTGAGGTGTAAATTATTATTTTTTCTCCTAATGGCGTTCTCTTTAGTTCAGTATGTGAATAACTCGCCTTGTTCAGATATGAAAAAATAAATTCTTCTATCTGTTTCTCCTTAATTTTTTGTGCAATTATCTGCCTTTCAATCATTTTTTAACTTCCTTTTTTGCTTTTTCTGCAACCTCTATGTAAATATGAGTCCCCTTCATTTTTCTTCCACGTTTTCTTCCGAATTTATAGCTTCTTGATGCCTTATTTGCAATTATTTTGGATATGTACAGATTATTTTTATTTAATCCATTATTTTCTGCATTTGATTCAACACCATCCAGCAAACTAAGTATAGCCTTGGATGTCTTCATAGGGTAACTGCCAGGACCTATACCCGGTCTGTGACCTCTATCTGTGTTGAAAAGCTTAAGCGGAACTGCAATCTTTTTTTTCAGGACATTCTCGAGCAATCGTCTTGCTTTTACCAGGTCTCTTCTCCTGATGAAATTGCATACCTCAATGCTCTCTTTCGTGGATATTTTCAGATCCTTGCCGTTGATTTTTGCTATGTCATTCATTTTATTTCACCGATGCAGCAGCACTTGATTTTGTAGCTCCAATACCCGGAGCAGAGTGCTTGACTTTCTGCCTTGTAAGCGCGAATTCTCCAAGATAGTGGCCGATCATCTCGTCTGTTATAGACACAGGGACAAATAATTTACCGTTATGGATTTGTATTAGTTTTCCAACCATCTCTGGAAGCACAATTAAATCCCTTAAATGGGTTTTAGCCGGTTTTATTACAGTTTTTATTTTTTCAAGGAACTTTTTCTGCTTTTCTGACAATCCGTGTTTGAGCGTTCTTCTCTGACGGGCAGGCATTAATTTAATTACATCATCCAGGGACATTTGTTTCAATTCTTCCAGTCTTTTTCCGTGGTATGTAAATTCTTTTGCCATTTTATCTCTTCACTCCCGTCCTTCTTGCCCTTATTAATCCTACCTTTGCTCCAGGCGGCGCTCCTCTTCTGGGGATAGTCTTTCTACCCTTGTGGCTTCCCCTTCCGCAACCAAATGGATGATCAATTGGATTCATTGAGACTCCGGATACTATAGGATATAATCTGTTTTTTGCCTTCATTGCATGATATTTCTTTCCTGCTTTGACAAATGGCTTTTCTTTTCTTCCACCTCCGGCAATTGTTCCGATTGTAACTCTGCATTCCGGGATAAATTCCTTTATTTTTCCTGATGGTAATTTTACTGATACATATTTTTCAGTTCT
>JAGVZV010000004.1:0-10037 GCA_018302265.1 Candidatus Woesearchaeota archaeon
ATAATATGCCGAGGTCGCATAACCTGGTAGTGCGCCAGATCTTAATAGAGGCGAACCTCGAATAGGCGATCCTGGAATCAGGTTAAAGAAAGCTGGTGCCCGCAAGGGCTTGGGGGTTCAAAAGAGCTTTTCAGAGAAAACCTCGGAAAAGGCTGACATTCCCCTCCTCGGCGTTCAACATTTATTGTCCAACTTATTGTGCTTATTTATAAATTAATAAAATTAAGAAAGGGTAAAAGATGATGCACCAAACCCAACTTCAAGAAAACCAGGAATCATTTCAAGTAAACATAATCATAGTTATTTACACAGGAAAAGAGAAAGATTCTACTGGACTGATGTATTACGGTGCTAGGAACTATAATCCTGAGCAGGGGCAGTTTATACAACCAGATAAAGTATTGCCTGAAGTTTATGATCCACAGCAACTGAACAGGTATGCTTATGCAAGGAATAATCCTTATAAGTATGTTGACAAAGATGGAAAAAGCATATCTATAGCCCTTACTTTAACAGTAGCAGAATATGCTTGGAAAGGATGGGGGGCACATCTTTCTACTGTGAGTTTTATAAATTTGATTAGAAACGAACCTGATACAAAAATGATGGATTATGTATACTGGGGATTAGAAACGAGTGCATCTGGTCCACTTGGTTTAGGAGATTTTATAATCCTAATGAATACAATAGAATATTCCCAAGACCCGAAAGGATTTTATAGTGGAAAGTATGAAGTTGGTTTTTTAAAAGCAGTTATTACTGGAAAACAACTTAAAGGACACGATTCAGTAGATAAGACTGAAAAAAATCAAAAAGTAACTTCAAAAAGTGATATTTCTAATAAAATATCTCCAAATAAAAAAACACAAACTGTCTCTGAAAAATTAAAGCAGACTATTCATAGTATATACAAACTATTAGCACCTTCTCCATCTGAAGATTCAAAAAAAGAATCAAGTACAACTGAAACAGGAGGATCAGGAGAATGAGTTTATCTAAATTAATAACAGGAATCATTCTTCTGATTGGGGGTATAATTAATTTAATTTATAGTAGTAAAATAGCAAAATGGAGTTCGACCTTTTTTTATAATATATACAAAGATTTTCCATTTGGTTTATTTAAGGATATAAATAAATCTAAATCATTACTTGTATTATCTAAACTGTCTATAATAACATTTTCTACCCTAATTGTTATAGGTGGAATTATACTTATAATAAAATATTTTAAAAGTTAAAAAATGAGCAACAAAACAAAAAGAGGAATTGAAATTTTAATAATTGGAATTATACTTTTCATATCCATAATACCATTAATCCACGCTGATGATACGGGTGTGGGACAGGACATTAAGCGCAGAAGAAATAAGATTGCTGAATAACAGCATGGATTATGTATTAAGCGCTTTTGAGACCAATACGGGGGATGTATGGCATGCGAATATTACTATAAACGATGGAACAGGGACTCAGAGTCAGCAAAATCCAATTACTTGGAAATTCTTTAAGCTTATTTTGTACTTCCATCAACATAAGTCAATTAAAACATCAAAAAAGCCAAAATAGCCTATTTTTGATAAACTAAGCCAAGCGTAAGCTTTATATACGACTTCTTGATGAAAACTAAGTGGGAGAAATCTTTCTAGGAAAAATGCATCATTCACAAAAATTTATCAAAAAATAGCCCCTAGAAAGTACTATATAATATGGGCCTGTGGCTCAGCTTGGTAGAGCACCTCGAGAAATAATAATCATTCACGTCAAATTATCAAAAAGCTCTGGTGAAACTTTTATCGAGCAAGGAAATGAGGTTGTCGAGGGTTCAAATCCCTTCAGGCCCGTACATGCTAAAAATGGAAAAAGAACAAAAATTTGATATATCACAACATGAACTTGTGCCACTGCACATAAAATTAAACGACGATGAAAAGCAAAAAGTGCTGAAAGAATTAAATATTTCTGAAAAACAATTGCCGGCCATAAATGAAAAAGATGTGATGATTAAAAAATTAAATGCTAAAGCCGGAGATTTAATAAAAATAATAAGAAAGAGCCAGACAAACAAAGAGAGCGTGTATTACAGGGTGGTAGTTTATGATTGAGTATAAAAAATTGATAAAGGAGTACTTTAAGGACAAGTCATTTATTCAATCAAATATTGAATCTTTTAACAATTTTGTTGATTACGAGCTTCAGAAGATAATAAATGAAACAGAAGAAATAATACCAACAATAGTCCCGCAAGAAGTTGAATCATTCAGGATTAAATTTTCTAAGATAAACATCAAAAAGCCGGAAATTATAGAAGCTGATGGTTCCAGAAGAAAATTATTCCCTATGGAAGCCAGGCTAAGGGCATTGACTTATGCTGCGACAATAGAGGTTGATGTTTCTGTTTATATCAACGGAGTTCAGAGAGAATCATTCACGACTGAAATTGGCAAGGTTCCTGTGATGGTAAAATCCAAGTACTGCCATTTGTACAATCTGAAAAATGAGGAGCTTCTTGAACATGACGAAGATTCAAATGATTTTGGTGGTTATTTTATCCTGAACGGAAATGAGCGTGTTCTTATCATGGTTGAGGATTTATTGTCAAACAAATTATACATCGCAAAAGAAGATACAGGACCGCAAACATACACTGCTAAGATCTATTCTGAGAGAGCATCTTATAGAATACCACATTCCATAGAGCAAACCAAGGATGGTTTAATCTCGCTATCATTCACAAGGTTCAGGAAAGTTCCAATAATCAGCGTGATAAAAGCCCTTGGTCTGGTAAAAGACAGCGAGATAATGCAGGCCATTTCAAAAGAAAAGCAGTACGATTCTGTCTTTATCAATCTTGTAGAGTGTGTAGATATTAAAACTGAAGAGGATGCCCTTGATTTCCTAGCAAAAAAGATAGGAATAACAACGCAAGAGCAGAAATTTGAAAGAACAAGGGAGCAACTAGATAAATACTTGCTGCCTCATTTAGGAATAGATCAAAAAGATAGATTGACTAAGGCTTATAATTTATGCAAACTGATAAAAAAATTCCTGATGATTGCAGAAGGAAAACAGGATATAGGAGACAAGGATCACCTGTCAAATAAGAGATTTAAATTAAGTGGGGATTTGCTTGCTGATTTGTTCAGGGTTAATCTTCGTAATCTAGTACAGGATATATTGTATAATTTCCAGAGACTGGTAAAAAGAGGAAAGTTCCAGTCCATAAAAATAATTATTAGAAACGAGCTTGTTACCTCAAGAATCAAAAGTGCAATGGCAACAGGTACATGGGTTGGGGGTCGTAAGGGAGTATCACAGAACATTGACAGGACAAATGCGCTCTCAACACTGTCTCACTTGCACAGGGTTGTATCATTGCTGGAATCAACCCAGGAAAATTTCGAGGCAAGAGCATTGCATGGAACGCACTTCGGAAGATTATGTCCCATAGAGACGCCAGAAGGAACACCAATAGGACTGAGAAAAAATCTTGCTTTGATGTGCTCTATAACCAAGGATGAAAATATTGATGATAAACTAAAAAAGACTCTTATCAGTCTGGATTTAAAGGAATAAAATGGCAGAAGTATACCTAGATGAAAAATATATTGGGGAAGTTGATTCACCAAAAGAATTTGTAAAAAAAGTAAGAAATGAAAGAAGGAAGGGCAATATACCTAATTCACTTAATGTTGCCTATGATTCTTATTTTAATGAGGTTTACTTAGAGTCTGGAAAGGGAAGGGCAAGAAGACCATTGATAATTGTGGAGAATGGTAAGTCTCTGCTGACTGAAAAGCATGTGGAAAAACTAGGAAAAGAATTAACCTGGAATGATCTGGTAAAAGATGGGATTATAGAATATTTGGATGCAGCAGAAGAGGAAAATGCTCTTGTTGCTATGAATGAAAAAGAACTGACAACAAAGCACACTCACCTTGAGATAAATCCGCTTGCCATACTTGGTGTATGTACTTCTCTGGTTCCTTATGCTAATTTCAATGCATCCTCCAAATTAATCATTGGAAGCAAATTCCAGAAGCAAGCCTTAGGATTATACGCATCTAATTTCCTGATAAGGATGGACACAGATGTCAGTATACTGCACTATCCCCAGGTTCCTCTTGTCAGGTCATTCATGTCCTACATATTCCCAAATCAGGAATATCCCTCTGGCCAGAACATGGTCATTGCAATTATGAGTTACGAAGGTTACAACATGCAGGATGCAATCATTCTAAACAAGGGATCTGTTGAGCGTGGTCTTGCAAGATCAACCTTTTTTAAACCGCACTCAGTTGAGGAGCTGAGATATTCAGGTGGATTAAAAGACGAGATTGTAATACCTGATAAAGAGGTTAAGGGTTACAAGAGCGAGCGTGATTACAGATATCTTGAAGAGGATGGAATAATATTCCCTGAAGCCAGGATAAATGAAGAAGAGGTGATGGTAGGAAAGGTAAGTCCGCCAAGATTCTTGGGAGAATTGGAAGAATTTAGTATAGCCGCTAATATCAGAAGAGAGAATTCAAACATATTGAAGCATGGAGAATCTGGGACAGTTGATATGGTTGTTGTTACAGAAAATGAAGAAGGAAATAAATTATGCATCACGTCAGGGACAGAAGGGAGTTGTTGGATTGATTGTCCCTCAAGAAGATATGCCAATCACATCTGCAGGAATAACCCCTGATATAATCTTCTCGCCTCACAGCGTCCCAACCAGAATGACGCTTGGCCATCTGATTGAATTAATTGGGGGAAAAGTAGGATCTCTTGCTGGAAAATTTATTGATGGAACAACATTTGATTCAACACCTGAAGCAGACCTAAGAAAGGAATTGCTTGATCTGGGTTTCAGGGAGGATGGAACAGAGGTAATGTATAATGGGGTAACAGGAGAGAGATACAAAGCAAGGATATATGTTGGAAATATTTATTATTTGAAATTAAAATATATGGTAAAGAATAAATTACAATCAAGAGCATCAGGAAAAGTGCAATTACTGACAAGACAGCCAATAGAAGGAAGAGCAAAGGGCGGCGGTATAAGGCTTGGAGAGATGGAGAAGGATTGTTTAGTGGCGCACGGAGCTAGCTTATTGCTGAAAGAAAGATTCGATTCAGATAAAACCTTGCTGTATGTCTGTGAAAATTGCGGTATGGTTGCGATGTATGATCACTTTAAATCAAGAAAACTTTGTTCAAAATGCGGAAGCAACATTGAGATTAGTAATATTGAATTATCATATGCATTCAAACTATTGCTTGATGAATTAAAATCACTTTGCATATATCCTAAATTAATACTAAAGAGCAAATACTAAAATGGAATACGTATACAAAAAAATAGATTCAATTGTATTTGGTGTACTTAGCCCGCAGATGATTAAGAAGATGGCTACGACCAAAGTAGTTACACCGGAATTATACGATAAAGAGGGCTACCCTGTAGACGGCGGTTTAATGGATGTCCGTATGGGAGTTATAGATCCAGGATTAAAATGTAAAACCTGTGGTGGTCGTTTGAAAGAGTGCATGGGTCACTTTGGTTTTATAGAACTTGCAAGGCCAATAATTCACATAAAATATGTAGATACAATCTACGATTTCTTGAGAAGCACATGCAAAGAGTGCAGCAGGATACTTGCAGATGAACAAAAAATATCCGAGCATAAAAAAATACTGGAATCAACAAAAAAAGAGGGGAGAACAGGGCAGATCAGAAAGGTGGTAGATGAATTTATTTCCTCGCTTAAATCAATAAAGAAATGTCCGTATTGCAGTGCCAAACAAGAGACAGTCAAGCTGGAAAAACCAATCACATTCTTAGAGGGTGATAGAAAATTATCTCCAATAGAAATAAGGACAAGATTTGAGAAATTAAGCGAGAGTGATATAGAATTAATCGGATTAAATCCAGGATATGCAAGACCAGACTGGATGGTGCTCACAATGCTGCCCGTTCCTCCAGTTACTGTCCGTCCAAGTATAACACTGGAATCAGGGGAGAGATCAGAGGATGATCTGACGCACAAGCTTGGGGATATAGTAAGGATCAATCAGAGATTATTCGAGAATATAAATGCTGGAGCACCCGAGGTTATAGTAGAGGATTTATGGGATTTATTGCAGTATCACGTTATTACTTATTTTGATAATGAACTGGCACAGATACCTCCTGCAAGACACAGGGGAGGACAGCCACTTAAGACACTGACAGACAGAATAAAAAGCAAGGAAGGAAGATTCAGATATAATCTTGCTGGTAAAAGAGTTAACTATGCCGCCCGTACAGTAATCAGTCCTGATCCAAAGATAAAATTAAATGAAGTAGGCATCCCATTGGTTGTTGCTGTTGATCTGACAATACCCGAGACTGTCAATAAGTGGAATATGGATAGATTAAAAGAATTCATCAAGCGTGGCCCTAAGGTTTATCCTGGAGCTAATTATGTCTTAAGACCCAATGGAACTAAAAAGCAGATTACAGAAGAAACAAAACAGCAGTTAATAGATGAGCTGGAAGAGGGTTACATCGTTGAGAGGCACTTGATGGATGGGGATATTGCTATATTCAACAGGCAGCCAAGTCTGCACAGAATGAGCATAATGTGCCACAAAATCAGGGTATTGCCTGGAAATTCTTTTAGGTTAAATCCGAGTGTTTGTTCTCCGTATAACGCTGATTTTGATGGAGATGAAATGAACCTGCATATCCCGCAGACAGAAGAAGCAAGAGCTGAAGCAGATATGCTGATGCAGGTGCAAAATCACTTGATCACGCCTAAAAATGGGCAGAATGTTGTTGGTTGCATAGAAGATGCAGTGTCTGGCAATTATTTGCTGACAAAGGGAGTGGAATTTTCTAAAGAAAATGCAATACAATTATTATTATCCATTGGTGTTTACGAACCCGAGAAATTTAAAAAATTAAAATCAAAAGTGTCTGGAAAAGAGGTATTTTCTGTATTGCTTCCAAATGATTTTGATTTCATAGGCAAATCACTGGAGAAAAAGGACGTTATTGTAAAGAGCGGCAATCTTATCGACGGAATTATTGATAAAGCCACAATAGGGGAAAGCAATGGCTCTCTTATCAGATCATTATTCGCGATGTACAAAGAGGATGTTGGTATTGAAATCCTTGGAAAAATATTCAGATTGGGTATAGCTGTCTTATCCAAATTAGGATTCACCACTTCTATTTCCGATACAGATCTGGATTTAACTATAAAAAACCAGATAGAGGAGCTAATATCAGAAGCAGAAAAAAAGGCCAAGAGATTTATCAATCAGTATGAAAATCACGAGTTAACTCCATTGCACGGCATGACAGAAAAAGAAACAGTGGAATTAAAGATTATGGAAGTGCTGAACGAGGCAAGAAATCAGATTGGAAAATTAATATCCAAGTCAGCAGATGAAAATAATCCGACAATTATAATGGCTAACTCCGGAGCAAAGGGTAAAACCCTTAATTTGGCTCAGATGGCTGGTTGTGTTGGACAGCAAGTAGTCCATGGTAAGCGTGTAGAAAGGGGATATAAAAACAGGGTATTATCAATGTTTGAAGAAAATAATATAGAGCCAGAATCCCATGGCTGGATACGTGGCGGTTTCAAGAGCGGATTAAGGCCATATGAATTTTTCATGCATGCACTGACAGGAAGAGATGCTCTTATGGATACTGCATTAAGAACGCCTAAATCCGGTTATCTGTACAGAAGACTAGTAAATGCCTTGCAAGATCTTAGAGTAGAATACGATGGAACTGTAAGAGATTCTAACAGTAACATTGTTCAATTTAGTTATGGAGAGGATGGAATTGATGTTTCAAAGAGCGAGAATGGAACAATTGATGTTGAAAAAATCGCAAAAGAGGTGGCTAACCTATGAGTAATGTATATGAAGCTTATAGTGAATTACCCGTGCCTATAATAGAAAATATCAAAAAGATAGCTGAAAAATACAAATTAACAGATTCAAAACTAAAACAGGTGCTTGATAGAACAAGAAAAGCATATCATAATAAAAAAATAGAAGCTGGAGAAGCAATAGGAATTATAACTGCAGAATCTTTTGGGGAACCAAGTACACAGATGGTTCTTAGAACACATCATCTTTCTGGAGTATCTGAAATGAACGTTACAGTTGGTCTCCCCAGATTGATAGAGGTTTTTGATGCAAGAAAAGAGCCAAGTACTCCTATAATGGAGATATATTTAAAAGAAAAGTATTCAACTAGCCCAACCAAGGTTAAAGAAATAGCTGAAAGAATAAAAGGAAGTACATTGCAGGATGTTGCATCTGAATTTTTGCTGAATATAATAGACTCAAATGTTGAAATTAAACTGTCCAGGAATAAGTTACAGGAGCTTAATATTAATTCAAAGCAAATATCCGATATAGTCCAGAATGTTTTGAAAACAGTAAATGTTGTGCAGGATAGGGATTCATTAATAATAAAATCTACAAACAAGGAAACAAAGTTGTCAGAATTATACAGATTAAAGGAAAAATGCAAGGAAATTCATGTTTGCGGTTTAAAGGGGATTACGCAGGTATTGCCAATCAAGATTGGGGAGGAATTTGTAATATATTGCGCTGGTTCCAATCTGAAGGATGCCCTTGAATTAGAAGAGGTTGATGCAAAGAGGATAAAAACCAATAATATGTATGAAATAGCCGATATTTTGGGGATAGAAGCTGCAAGACAGTCGATAATTAATGAGGCTCTTAAAGTTCTTGGGGAGCAGGGATTGCATATTGATATAAGGCATACCATGTTCCTGGCTGATGCAATGACCAAGTCCGGGGAAATAAAAGGTGTAACAAGATCAGGGATAACAAAGCAAAAAGAATCTGTATTAGCTAAAGCAAGCTTTGAAACTCCAATACAACACCTTGTTGCTGCATCTCTTGTAGGAGAAAAAGATGTACTAAGTTCAGTAATAGAAAATGTCATGCTTAATCAGCCGGTTCCACTTGGAACAGGATTGCCGGGGTTGATGGCAAAGATGAAAGATAAGGAGAAAAAATGACTGTAGAAGAATTAAGAAAGGACCTTAAGACAAAAAAACCAATATTTGGCGCAGAGAGAGCAATAAAGGAATTAAAAATTGGCAAGTTAAATAAAATCTATCTTTCCTCAGCCTGCAGAGAGGATATAAAAAAGGATATCAAGCAGTATGCAAAACTGGCAGGCGTAAAAATAATAGAGCTGGAAGAAACAAACGAGGATTTGGGAGTTATCTGCAAAAAGCCATTTAATATATCTGTTATCAGTTTTTGAAAATGAAATTAAAATATGATATAACTCTGATGGGTTACAGGACAATTTTTGAGAATATAACACGCGTCTCTGTGAAGGATTGTTTTCTAAAGGATAATCTATTCATTGTAATAGTAAAAGAAAATGAAATAGGAAAAGCGATAGGAAAGGGCGGTTCCAATATCAAAGAATTAGAAAAGAGATTCAATAAAAAAATTAAAATCGTTGAATTTAATAAGGATATAATAAAATTCACACAAAATATAATAAATCCTATAAAAGCAAGCAATATTGTACTAGATAATAAGATTATTACTATTTCATTATCTGGGATGAAAGAAAAAGGCCAGGTTATAGGAAGAGACAGTAGAAACCTGAATGAATTAAAAGACATAATATCCTTATATTTTGATGTAGATGCTATAAAAATTGTTTAAATGAGTATTTCCAGGATATGGGAGATAACTTTATAAATCAATAATCTTGTTTTAATATCTTAAAATGGGGAATAAAACTAATGGATTGAATGCAGGGAAGAAAGTAAAAGAAAGAAGAAAGAGATTCAGAATGTACTATCAATGGTATAAAAGAAGGGTTTTAAGATTAAAGGAGAAGTCAGATCCATTAAAAGGGGCTCATCAGGCCAGGGCTATAGTCCTTGAAAAGGCTGAAGTAGAGGCAAAGCAGCCAAACTCAGCAAAAAGAAAGATAGTAAAGGTACAGCTAACCAAGAATGGAAGAAAGATCAGCGCATTCTTGCCAGG
>JAGVZV010000004.1:10051-21068 GCA_018302265.1 Candidatus Woesearchaeota archaeon
GCATTCTTGCCAGGAGATAAGGCAACCAATTTTGTGGCAGAGCACGATGAGGTTATTGTTCAGTGCATTGGAGGAACAAAGGGAAGAGCAAAAGGGGATATTCCTGGTATCAGATGGGAAGTTATAAAGGTTAATGATCAGTCACTAAAAGACCTTAGATTAGGTTACATAGAAAAGGGTAGAAGATAAAATGGAGCAAAAACTATTTGGGATGTGGGATACTACAATTGCTGTAGCCGACCTTGGATTAAAGCCATATATAAATCTTAATCCGGTGATAGTTCCAAAATCTGCTGGAAGGCACAGGCAGAGATTCCATAGAGCTATGTACACAAACATAGTTGAAAGGCTGATAAATAAATTAAAGGTTACAGGCCACAAGGGTAAAAAGCACCGAGTAAGTTCTGGCCACAATACCAGCAAATCTATCTATCTGTACAACCTTGTTATTAAAACATTTAAAATAATTGAGCAGGAAACCAAGAAGAATCCAGTTGAGGTTTTTATTCGAGCCATAGAAAATGCAGCTCCAAGAGAGGAGATTACTTCCATTGAATATGGTGGAGCAAAATATCCGCAAGCTGTTGAGACAGCACCAGAGAGAAGAGTAGATATGGCTCTAAGGCAAATGACCCAGGGTGCTTATTCTAAGTCATTCAATTCAAAAAAGGGTATAGTCCATTGCCTTGCTGATGAGATAATAAAAGCATATAATAATGACCAGACAAGCCAGGCTATAGCAAAGAAACTTGAATTAGAAAGACAAGCTAGTTCTTCTAGATAAAATGAATCGTGCTGAAGACCCCAGGATAACTGAAAGGGAGTATAGACTAAGCGCTTTAAAGCGTTTAAAGGAATATTTTCAAGATAATCGGGCCGTGCTCCTTGATCCGTCTGATTGGGGCTACCACAAAAGATATGTACTTGGTTTTAGCAATACAAGTATAATCCTTACAGTAGAAAAAGGTAATATTAAATTAAAGATGGGTTCAGCTACAGAAGTTCATACTTCAAACATAATTGGGGAACTAGAGAGAGCAATACTAAAAAAATAAATTTTATAGAAAACTTTCTTATTATAACTTTATCAATTATTTCACTACAACAAAGATTAGATATTAAACCTTGTAAACAATGTCGTGCTCTCTTACTCTGTCTTTTACCTTCATACCAATCTCTTGCCCTTTCTTAGCTTCTTCTATCGGTTTTCTATTAACTTGCATAGAATCTACTTTTTGCTTGAAGTTAGTTGTTTCTCCCTCAATAGAGATTGTGTCCCCTACCTTTAGCGTATCTGTTAATGCTATTACTCCAACACCGATTTCATTATAGAAATGAATTACTGTCCCTATTCGCTTTTTTGACTCTTGTTTTTTGCTGACCTTTGGAGCTGATTTAGTTGTCTTTACTTTTGCTCTCTTTACACTCTTCTTAGCAACTTTCTTTTTTACGGTTTTCTTTGGCATAAAATCACCTATCATTTCATAATATTTTAGTATAAAAATCTATTGGTGTAAAATGATATGTATTATTATTCACTCATAAGTAATTAAAATAGAAAGATTTATAAAGTGAATAACTTAGAAACAGTTATGAATAAAATAAAATCAGATATTGAAATTGCATTATTTCTTGCAGGACACATAGACAATCCTTGTATAGATCCTATTACAGGAAAAAATATCAGACCTTTTTATATAAGATTAGCAAAAGAGCAATTACCTCGCTTTTCAAATCCATATGCTGTAACTTTTTTACGCGATAAAATTGAAGAATATTCACAGGTTTTATAAAACTATTTAACATATGTTCCAGAATGATAGAATTCCAGAAAGAGCCATACAAAGATGAGGAAATATATCAGGTACTAAACCCTATAGTCAAGACTTGGTTTAAATCCAAATTTAAGGAATTTGCACTGCCCCAGAAATATGCGGTTTTGAACATACATAACAGAAAAAATACCCTTGTTTCAGCTGTCACAGGCTCTGGAAAGACACTTACTGCATTCTTGTCTATACTAAATGAGTTAATTAATTTGTCAGAAAATAATCTATTGGAAAATAAAGTTTATGCAGTCTATGTAAGCCCACTTAAATCATTGAATAACGATTTGTTTTTCAACCTGGATAAACCACTTAGAGAGATGGAAGAATTAGCAGATAAAAAATTTGGAATAAGGGTAAATGTAAGAACTGGGGATACTACAAGTTCAGAAAAGCAAAAAATGTTAAAATCACCGCCTCATATTTTAGTAACAACTCCAGAATCCTTGAGTCTTGTTTTAACATCCATAAAATTTAAGGAACTGATAAAAAATGTTCAATATATAATCTTGGATGAGATTCATAGTATTGCAGAATCTAAGAGAGGAGTTCATTTATCTTTAAGTTTAGAAAGATTGCAATACTATTGTGAAGCGGAAGTAACAAGGATTGGTCTTAGTGCTACGTGCGAGCCGATAGAAGAGCTGGCTAAATTTCTTGTCGGTGATCGGGATTGTGAAATTGCCAAAATAGATCTCACTAAAAAAATGGAGCTTAAAGTTTTATCTCCAGTGCCAAATCTTATAGAAACAACATTTGAAAAGAGCCATAATGCCCTTTATGCTTTATTGGATCAGTTGATACAGCAAAATAAAACAACATTGGTATTTACTAATACGAGATCTGCTACTGAGCGGGTTGTGCATCATTTAAAAGAAAAATTTCCAGAGAGATATACAGAAAATATAGGTGCTCATCATGGTTCTTTATCAAAACAGCATAGATTGAACATAGAAGAAAAGCTTAGGGAAGGAAAACTAAAGGTTGTTGTTTGTTCCACTTCACTCGAGTTAGGAATTGACATTGGTTATATTGACTTAGTTATTTTATTAGGATCACCTAAATCAGTAGCTCGGGCCGTCCAAAGAATTGGCCGTAGCGGACACTCCTTGCACGATATAATCAAGGGAAGATTCATTGTGCTTGATCGCGATGATCTTGTTGAGTGTGCAGTTTTGCTGAAAAATATAATAGAAAGAAAAATAGACAAGATACACATTCCAAGAAACTGCCTTGATGTCCTTGCACAGCAGATAGATGGGATAGCCATAACAGAGAGGATAAATATAGAATCTTTGTTTAGACTGATAAAAAAGAGCTATTGTTATTCTGATTTAGAAAGAAAGGATTTTATGGATGTTATAGATTACTTATCAGGCAAATACGTTTCTTTAGAAGACCGTTATATATATGCAAAAATCTGGTATGATCCAGAAACAGGAATGATAGGCAAGAAAGGGAAAATGGCTCGTGTGATACACATGACAAATATAGGAACTATTCCTGAAGAATCATTTGTAACAGTGAAAATAAACGAGGAGATTATAGGGCATTTAGATGAGGCTTTTCTGGAAAAATTAAAAAGAAATGATATTTTTGTTTTAGGGGGCTCTACATACAAGTTTTTATATGCTAAAGGAATGGTTGCATATGCCTCTTCAGCTACAGGACAGAAACCAACTGTTCCTTCATGGTTCTCTGATATGCTGCCATTGTCTTTTGATCTGGCAAATGAAATAAACAGATTCAGGAAATTAATGCGTGAAAAATTTGAATTTAAAAAAACAAAAGAAGAAATACTCGAATTCATCAATACTTATTTGTACGTAGATGAGAATGCAGCAAATGCCATTTACGAATATTTTAGAGAGCAATTTTTGTTTTCCAAGATACCTGACGCAAAAGAGATAGTTGTGGAATTCTTTAATGAAGATGAAAAGAAATACGCTGTATTTCACAGCTTATACGGCCGAAGGGTAAATGATGTCCTATCAAGAGCACTGGCTTTTGCAATATACAGGCAACAGCGCAGGGATGTTGAAATTGGCATATCTGATAATGGTTTTTATGTCTCATCTGATAAAAAATTGCAGGTCTTGCAGTCATTTAATCTGATCAAATCAGGTGAATTGAAAAAAATAATGGAACTGGCAATAGAAAATTCAGAAGTCCTAAAAAGAAGATTCAGGCATTGTGCAACCCGTGCTTTAATGATACTGAGGAATTATAAGGGTCGTGAAAAACGAGTTGGAAGACAGCAAGTCAGTTCTATGATACTGATGAGTGCTATTAAGAGAATTTCCAGTGATTTTTCTATATTAAAAGAAGCTAAAAGAGAGGTTCTTGAAGATCTGATGGATATAGACAATGCAGCAAAGATATTAAAAGAGATTGAGGATGGGAAAATAAAAATCAAGCAAATAGCGACAAGCATGCCGAGCCCATTTGCATTTAATTTGGTGCTTCAAGGCTATTTGGACGTGTTAAAAATGGAGGATAGGATAGAATTTATAAAAAGGATGCACTCCTATGTCCTGGCAAAAATAAACAAATGAATGAGAGACTGAAAACATGGTTGGCTATAGGAAGTTTTCTTCTTATGAGTCATGCAGCATATGATTTAGCTATTCCAAGGGAAGAATATAAGTGGTTGAATAAGATTGAATATGAACAAAAATGTAGAGGCTCCCCTGAACATGCAGATTACTTAAAAACAGAGATTGCAGATCTGCTGGAATTGAGCCTTGGTGCTATGTTCTTGACGTGGGCATACAGAAAACCAAAGGATTACTGGAATATTAAAAATTAATAAATTATATTTTAGAATAATGTTCCAAACAAACATCAGCACAATGCATAACAAGTGTTGCTAATCCACCAACACCAAAACTAATTGCAGCCATTTTTAAATTACCTTCATACAAACACCCGGCTGTATTAGTCCAGTATGCAATTTGAGGAACATACTTTATATGACTTATTCCTATTCTCCCCTGTAAATCTTTTAATCCCATATTTTTTGTGGTAATTACTCTTATTTAAATTTTTTGTTTGTTATTACTTTGTGATAAGTATGGTATTTTTATTGGAATAATAAGGTTTAAAAATAAATTACACCCTAAAATTGTATGGTAAAATACTTTTGCAAATCTTGTTCGTATCGATTTACAACAAAAGGGGAAAGAATACCAAGGGATTGCCCGGCATGTGGTGTAAAAGGAGACGTATCCAAGGACTATGATGCTGACACGCTTTTGAAAGAGGTAATTGAAGAGGACTTTTAGTAATGCATATACACAAACAAATAGAGATCATTGATCTGGCCCTGTACCTCGAGAAGGAAAAGATACTTGTTCTTAGCGACCTGCATATTGGTTACGAAGAGTACCTGAATAAAGAGGGAGTTTTAATACCCAGATTCCAATTAGAAGATATGATAAAGAGAATAAATAATATCTTAGACAGAGTAGATGTTTCTAAAATAATAATAAACGGCGATTTAAAACACGAGTTTGGCACTATCTCCAAGCAGGAATGGCAGGATACTGTTAAAATACTTGATTTGTTCAATGGCAAGGAAGTTGTTTTGATAAAGGGAAACCATGATACAATCTTAGGTCCAATAGCCGAGAAAAATAATATCACGATACAGGATTATTTTTCAGTTGGTGAGATATATATCTGCCACGGGCATAAAATACCAAATGATGAAGAATTTAAGAAATCTAAAATTTTAATAATAGGCCACGAACATCCTGCTGTTTCTTTCAGAGAGAGAAAGGATGAAAAGTTCAAGTGTTTTTTAAAGGGAAAATGGAAAAATAAGCTTTTATTGGTAATGCCCTCTTTGAATCTTGTAACACAAGGATCTGATGTAACCAAGGAAAAATTATTGAGCCCATTCTTGCAGAATCATATAAGTGAATTTGAGGTATTTGTTGTAGAAAACAAGGTGTACGATTTTGGAAGGTTAAAAGAACTCATTTAAACTCAAAAATTATCCTCTTCTATGTATATTTTTTTAATGACTGTTTAGAGAATATAAATATTTAAATAGTAAAAGAATTTTCTAACAGAAAAAGGGGTTAAAACTAATTTTTTATAATGAAAATAAGAAAAAGAGATGGTAGACTTGTTGAATTCGATGAAAATAAAATAGTAGGGGCCATCTGGAAGGCAGTGCAGGATGTTGGTGGAAAGGATAGAAACGAAACAGAAAGACTAGGAAAAGAGGTTTCTAAATTAGTACAGGATAAATTTAAGGATAAAACGCCAACTGTAGAAGACGTGCAGGATGCTGTTGAAAAGGTTCTAATTGAAAATGGGCATGCAACAACAGCTAAGAATTATATTTTACACAGGGAAAAGAGAAAAAATCTGAGAGATACAAAAGAATTTCTGGTGGATTCAGTTCATGTTATTGAAGATTATATTGGAAAAGAAGACTGGAAAGTTTATGAAAATGCAAATGCAACCTATAGCTTACCTGGTTTATTGGGGTATACTTCCGGGATAATAATGAATTATTATGGCTTGAATGATATTTACCCAAAAGAAATTAGCTTAGCCCACATGTCAGGACATATGCACATACATAATTTAACAATGTCTTTAACAGGATATTGCGCCGGTTGGAACTTAAGACAACTACTGCACGAGGGTTTTAATGGGGTTTCTGGGAAAATTGAATGTAGACCACCAAATCATCTGAGAAGTGCAATAGGCCAGATGATAAATTTTATGGGTACTTTACAGAATGAATGGGCTGGTGCTCAGGCATTTAACAGTTTTGATACCTATTTAGCACCCTTTGTAAGAGCAGATAATTTAAATTATAAACAAGTAAAGCAATGCATACAGGAATTTGTATACAACATGAATGCTTCTTCCAGGTGGTCTGGGCAGACAATTTTCAGCAACGTAACATTTGATATTCATCCTCCAAAAGACCTTGAGGATCAGCCAGTGACTGTTGGTGGGAAATTACTGAAGTCAACCTATTCTCAGTATCAAAAAGAGATGGATATGATAAACAAGGCATTTATCGAGGTTCTTACTGAGGGTGATGCAAAGGGAAGAGTTTTTACCTTTCCAATACCGACTTACAATTTAACAAAGGATTTTGATTGGGATTCTGAGATAGCAAACAAATTATTTGAGATGACTGCAAAATATGGACTTCCATACTTTCAAAACTTTATAAATTCTGATTTGAATCCAGGGGATATTAGATCAATGTGTTGTCGTCTTCAACTTAACTTAAAGGAATTGCAGAGAAATCTAACAGGTGGAAGGTTTAGCTCTGGAGAATCTACCGGGAGCATTGGAGTAGTCACTATAAATCTTCCGAGGCTGGCTTATGAATCTGAAAATGAGGATGATTTCTTTGAAAAACTAGAAAGGTATATGTATCTGGCAAAAGAAAGCCTTGAAATAAAAAGAAAAATAGTTGAAAAGAACATACAAAGAAATTTATTGCCATATACAAAAAGATATTTGGGGACATTAAAAAGACACTTCTCAACAATTGGATTGATAGGCATGCATGAAGCCTGCATTAATTTAATCGGAGAGGGCATAGAAACTAAAGATGGGAAAAATCTTGCTGTAAAAACACTGAACTTTATGAGAGAAAAATTAATCCAGTTTCAGAATGAAACGGGGAATATATACAATCTAGAAGCAACACCCGGTGAGGGAGCCTCATACAGATTGGCTATGAAGGATAAAAAAGAATACCCTAAAATAAAAGTCTCAGGAGTAAAAGATCCTTTTTACACAAATTCAACGCAATTGCCTGTAAATCACACAAATGATATATTCTCTGCGTTAAAGCATCAGGAGCAGTTGCAACAATTATATACAGGAGGAACAGTGTTTCATACCTTCCTGGGAGAATCAATTGATAAAGATGCATGCAAGATGCTGGTTAAAAAAATAGCAACCAGTTCAAAAATACCCTATTTTACAATTACTCCCACATTTTCAATATGTGATGAGCATGGATATTTAAAAGATGATCAAAAGATATGCCCAAAATGCAAAAAACCTACAGAAGTGTATTCAAGGGTTGTTGGATACTTCAGACCGGTAAGAGACTGGAATAAGGGAAAACAGGAAGAATTTTCACAAAGAAAAGTTTTTAATCCAAAACTATGAAAATTGTTGGCTCAGAAAAAAATTCAGTTATAGAATGGCCTGGAAAATTATCTTATGTTATATTTTTAGAGGGATGCAATTTGAAATGCCCATTTTGCTATGTGCCCAAACTAGTTTTAGAAAGAAATATTGCTCTTAGTGAAGCTGAGGTTCTTGATGACATTAGAAAAAGAGCAGATTGGATTGATGCAGTTTGCATAACTGGCGGAGAGCCCTGTATAAATAAAGATTTGCCTGAATTCTTAAGAAAAATAAAGGATGCTTCAAGCAAGCCAATAAGAATAGAAACCAATGGAACCAATCCAGAATTGATCGAGCAATTAATAAACAATAAATTGATAGAGGGCATTGCATTGGACATTAAAAACTGCAAAGAAAAGTATTTTTTAACATGCAATAATAAAACAGATGTAAAAAACATAGAAAAAACAATAACTTTAATAAAAAATTCTGATTTAGATTATGAATTTAGAACTACCCTGGTTCCAGGGTTGCATGAAAAACAAGATATTTTAAAATTAGCTGAATGGATTTACAATCTAGGAAAAGGAAAAATAAAATCTTACTGTTTAAATCAGTTTAGAGCGGATTTGCCTGAAGAAGAAACATTAAATCCGAAATTCATCAAGAAGGGAAATTATTCCTATGAGAAAATAAAAGACATTAAAAAAGAGCTGGAAAAATTAAATTACTTTGAAAAAATAAGTTTTAGGGCAGAATGAATTATTTAATCCTTTTCCCATTTCTTCAATAACTTCAATAATCTCTCTTTTTTATCAAGTGCAAGTTCTTTTATGTTTTTAATGCCTTCATACTCTTCTTTAGAAATTTTTCCGTCTTTTAATGCCTGATCTACCTTCTTTTTAATATCAGGTGATAAATCAAATTTGTTAACTATACCCTTTCTTATATTTCCCAAATAACTTTCTATCCTTCTGTCTAATATATCAAAACTCTGCTCTGTTATCTTTCCTGCTGCAAGTTCACTTTCTATTTTTGCTTTGACTTCTACTAATTTTATTTCACACTTGTCAGAATTTCCTTTATATTCTAAGTAAGTTTGATTTATTTCATCAAGATACTTTGAGGTGTTTGAGCTCTTTTTTCTTGTTAAAAACCATCCGACCAAAGCTATTATTACTGAGATTATAGCAATAATACCACCAACCATATTCCAGTCAATTCCTTCTTGAGCAGGAACAGTCTGATTTATTATAATAATTTCTTTCTGAGGTTCTGTTGGAGTTGCAGGTGCTGTTTGTTTTTTCCATGGAGGAGCAGAATAAACTACAGGCAAGAATAGCAATATCAATATAACCATAGTTAAAATTCCTTTAAATTTCATACATATATACTAAAGAATATATTTAAAAGCATTTCTATAAGGTGTGTATTTCGTGAACTGTTTTATATGTGTGAAGCTCTTCTTTTTTAAACCACAATTCCAATTCACGTTTGGCATCATCTTTGCTTGAGGAAGCATGTATCAAATTTCTCGTAATAGTGTTCTTAGAATCAGCATGCTCGTATGAAACATGAGAATAATCTCCTCTTATTGTTCCAGGTGCAGATGCTTTTGGCTCGGTTGAACCAACCATTTTTCTTACAATTTCAATTGCACTCACGCCTTCAAGGCACATTGCTATAATTGGACCCCCGGTTAAGAAATTAACATTGTTATCAAAAACCTTTTTTCCGTGTCTCTGCTCAACGTCAAAATAGTGCTTTCCAGCCAAATCCTTTGTAACAAAAACCATCTTCATTCCAATGATTTTTAATCCAACTTTCTCAAATCTAGAAATAATCTCTCCAATCAATCCGCGTTGTACAGCATCTGGCTTCAGCAAAACAAGTGTTTTTTCTAACATGCAAAAAGAAAAATTATTCAATTTATAAAGCTTTCTTTAACTTGTACGCTCTTTCTAATTCTTGGGTTAACATACTCAGCCCAAACAGGCGGTCTACTCTTTCTTGAACTCCTTTGGGTATATCATTCTTATATTCAAGGCGCCTATGACAGTATTTACAAGTACTAGTCTCGTTATCTGGTTGCTGATGTCCTTTTTCATTACATCCGCCATATCTTTTATCTAGTATACCCTCTAATTTTTTTAAGAATTCAATCTGTTCACTAGATAGTTCAATCTCTCTTCCTGTCCTTTTACTTGTATATTCTCCCGTACCTTTTGTAACAATCATCATTTAACGCACTTGCCAATTAGTTTATAATCTTTTATATTCACAAATCTGTCTATATAAGTTTATATATATGAAATACTCTCAAGAAGCATGAAAACCTCTGCGAGGGAATTAAAAGATATAACAAAAGCATGGATTGCGATTAGTATAGCATTTAGTGTATTACTAACGAAAGAATTGTTTTCTCTTGAATTTGTAATTAATTTCTTGATATCCGGACTGACTGTTGGTCTCGGTTTCTTGCTGCACGAGATGGGCCATAAAATAATGGCGCAGAAGTACGGTTGTTTTGCAGAATTTCGTTCATTTGATATTATGCTGGTATTGGCGGTAATAATGAGCTTCTTTGGTTTTATTTTTGCTGCACCAGGCGCCGTCATGATATCCGGCCATGTTAATGCAGAAAGAAATGGTAAAATCTCTTTGTTAGGACCGCTAACAAATTTCATTCTAGCTATTCTATTCTTGTCTCTTGGTGGTATTAATATGGAAATAATAAAAATGATATCATATTACGGATTTTTTATTAATTCAATCTTAGGATTATTTAATCTGATTCCATTCTGGCAGTTTGATGGAAATAAAATATATCACTGGAGCAAGGGAGTCTGGTTTTTGATGGTGATTTTTGGTATATCAATAATGATGCTTCAATCCTAGTATTCTAATTGTTCTGGTTTTAGGTTTGATAAGAGCATACCGCACTCACATAAATAAAGTAAGGCTTCTTTATTCTCAACTATCCTTATTTGTGGGGGTCCAGCGTGAATATTTCCACAACCCGGGCATCCATAAGCGACATCGTCCCATGCTTTTGGGAATTGCACACTCTG
>JAGVZV010000005.1 GCA_018302265.1 Candidatus Woesearchaeota archaeon
CCCTGGTATGTCCTAACAAGGCCTAAATTGTTGAGAAGATTCTGGCCATGGACTAACCAAGAATTTTATACAAGGGAGAAATACAAAAAATTAATGAAAAATTTAGATTATAATTATAAAATATTCAAACTCCCAGGGGATTTTACAAAAGCGTTTATAATATTAGAAATAAAAAAATAATTATTCTATGAAGTTGATCCTATTATCTTTTTTATAGCAATATTCATTGCATATCTTTATCTGGTTTATATTCTGCAATATTTTTTCCCTGAATTCAGTATATTTAGCATTATTCCATATTGCCTTGAAATCTTCTGAAAAGGCATTCCCGAAGGGATATTCCAATGCAGCATCCATGCAGCAGGGAGTAACGATGCCTGTAGAATTAATCACTGTTTCTTCCCAAACATTTGAGCAAAAATTTGTTTTTTTTACTGATTCTTTTTCTATTATTCCATAATCTTTATTTTTAGGCAGTAATTTGGAACTTTTTTTAGAAACAACATTTAAAACCCTCAACATCAGCTTGTCTGCTCCGAATCTGTCTGCAATTTCCTTTATTTTTTCAACTTCATTTTCATTTGTGTTCATGATTATAAATTGTATTGAAACCAGTATATCATTTTTCTTCATTTGCTTCTTTAAATCCATAAAATCCTGCACGTTTTTTAGAACTACTTCGAAGGTTCCGTGTTTTCTGTTCTTCTCGTAAGTCTCTTTTGAAGCACCGTCAAATGAAATAACTAAAAAGTCCAATCCTGATTCCAGTAATTTCCTAGAAGTTTCTTTATCCATCAGAACACCATTTGTAGACAAGACAGTAAAAATTTTGTATTCCTTCGCGATTTTAATCATTTCAAATATATCTTTATTGATTAATGGCTCCCCGTAATTCCATAACCTCAAAGTCAGCATAGTGGGTCCAAGCTGATTCATTATTCGCCTGTACTCGTCAAGACTTATATTTTTATTGTCAAACTTGCAATTTTTTTGCAATTTAAGGCACATAGGGCACCTTAAGTTGCAATAAGAGCTTGTTTCCATGAAGATGGAATAAGGCAGACCATAAACTTTTGGGCTTTTTTTAATTTTAGAGTATTTTACTTTTAAGAAGTTGATGAATTTTTTAGGAGAGCAAATAGCCAATACCATTGACTTTTTCACTTTCCAAAGTTCCTTAAAACTATATTTCTGATTTCCTATTCTTACCATTTTTTTCAAATAAAGTTGGGAATCTTAATTTTAATATGATTAATAATTTTACAAGCATCCATATCGGGTCTGTTAATTTCATTTTAGAGTCTCCTACATGGGTCCATACCAAAGGAATTCTCTTCAATGAATATCCTTTCTTTTTTATTTTATAGAACAGTTCCACATCAAATACCCAACCATAATCATGCATTTCTTTAAACAATTCCCTTGCTGTTTCTTTTTTAAAACCTTTAAATCCGCATAAGTTATCATCAATGCCTGTCCAGAATAAGGCTCTTACTATACTGTTGAACAATATCTGGGTAAAAGCCCTGTATCTCGAAGTTGTAACCTTGGAATTTTTATCCTTTCTGTTTCCAACAACGCAATCATAATCTTCAAGTTCTTTTACTAAGCTTGGTATTTGGTCAGGCATAATAGAGCCGTCTGCATCTATGAACATTACCTTGTTTCCAAGAGCAGAAAAAACACCCTCGCGTATTGCATAACCCTTGCCTTGGTTTTTTTCATAAGAGATTATTTTTGTTTTTTTATCCTTTTTAATAAGTTCTTTTAAGACTTCAATGGTTTTGTCAGTAGAGCCATCATTCACCAGAAGAATTTCGTAATCTTTTAGATTATTTCTTGAGAATTCAAGCAGTTTAGGAAGAAATAGGTGTATTCTCTTCTCTTCATTATAAGTAGGCACAATAATTGAAAGATCCATTTTAATAAAGATTTCAATCTATTTATAAAATAATCGGTATATATAGAAAATTATTTAAAGTATGCTAAAAATACGAGCTCATGGAAGTCTTGCTTATTACTCCACCATACGATTTTATTAAAGAAGGGTTTGGTTCAAAGAGTAAAATAAGGGTGGGTCAATTGCCTAATTTAGGACTCTGCTTTATCGGAGCTAATCTAGAAAAACATGGGCATTCTGTTAAAATTTTTGATGCACAGGCAAGAAACCTGTCCAATGAAGAAACAGCAAATGAGATAATATTGTTAAATCCAGATGTAATAGGAATCTCAATTACAAATGCCCATTACAAGAATGTAAAAGAATTGATCCCTTTGATTAGAAAAAATTTTACTGGAATAATAATTGTTGGAGGTCCGCATGTTACTTGTTTCCCTGATAAGATACTAAATGAAAACCCTGATGTTAATATTGCATGTGTAGGAGAGGGAGAAGAGACTATTGTTGAAATAGTTGATGCCATAGAAAATAAGAAATCATTATCCTATGTAAAAGGGATAATTTACAGGGATAACAAAAAAATAATGCGCACAGAAAATAGGCCGACTTTAATTAATCTGGATTCTTTGCCAGATCCAGCCTGGCATTTATTGGATTTTAAATTGTACTGTCCATTACCCGACCAGTATAAAGAGATGCCTGCTATATCCATGGTTACTTCAAGGGGGTGCACCTGGAAAAAATGCACATTCTGCTTTGAAGCAGGAGTAAACGCAAATATATACAGAAGGCACAGCCCAGAAAGGATAATTGAGAATATAATTTTATTGCAGAAGAATTATGGCATCAAAGAGATAGATTTCTTGGATGATGAATTTTTAATAAATGAGTTATGGATAGAAAAATTTGCAAAGTTGATAAAGGAAAAAAGGATAAAAATTTCCTGGTCTGCATTCGGGAGAGTTGATCACGTCACAGAAAAAATGCTAAAAATTGCTAAAGAAGCAGGATGTTGGGGGGTATACTTTGGATTTGAAACAGGAGATGAGGAACTATTAAAAGTAATAAATAAAGGAACTACGCTGGAGCAGGCAAGACAAGTGTGCAGATGGTGCCACAAGCATGGTCTTGAGATACGCGGTTCTTTCATGTTGGGGCTTCCTGGAGAAACCCCTGAAAAGGGCATGAAAACTATAAATTTTGCAATAGAGTTGGGATTAAACACTGCTGCATTTAGATTGACTTATCCAGAATATGGAACAAAACTCTATGACATAGCCAAAAAAGAAGGGAAGATCATAGAGGGATGGCAAAAAATGACCGAGGTTTCTTATATACCCAAGGGATACAAAAATGCAGAAGAATTGCAGAAAATACAAAAATTAGCTTTTAGAAAATTTTATTTCAGGCCAAGCTATGTATTTAAAAGAATAGCATCCATAAGATCATTTAATGATGTAAAAAGGAATTATAACGGATTAAAGTTCTTACTTGGGATATTTTAATCCATAATCCTTATAAATATATAATTGTACGAGATGGTTAATGGAAGGTAAAAAACAAATTTCAGATAAGGTAATAGACTTTATTTTTTCTAAAGACTATAGAAAGTACCTTATACTCATTGTTATTCTGGGGGGAATATTGCGTTATTTATTGGTTAATAACATCTCCTTCTTGGGGGATGAAATGGTCCATGGGCCTCATTCCATTAACATTATTTCCACAAACAAGATAGGAATGATGGTCCAATCAATACTCTGGTTTTACTTAACTGATTTGTCTGGAAAATTATTTGGGATAACTGCATTCTCAGCAAGATTCCTGTCCTTCTTCTTTGGCATTTTATCCCTCATTTTAATATATCTTGTTACAAAAGAAATTTTTAGCAAAAAGACAGCAATTATTTCTTCATTTTTGCTTGCTATATCCCCCTTCACATTGAGGTATACTCTTGTAGAGATGGACATAGCAATGATGTTTTTTATTTTGCTTGCATTGTATTTCTTTATAAAAGGACTGAAAGAGGACAGACTGTCTTACATGGCTGCGCTGTTCTTGGGAATTGCAGCACTTATAAAATCCATAGCCCTATTCTTTGCGCTGGCTTTTGGAGTTGCTTATTTTTATTATAAATACAAAACTGCAGAAAACAAGAAAGAGATATTAAAAAAGAAGGATTGGGAGCAGGGAATAAAATTTGCCTTGCTGATACTCTTAATTTTCAGTCCAATTATTATTTATAATCTATTATTGTACGAGGATAAAGGCATAGTTGATGTAATGTTTGCTAAATTTCTTAATATAAACAAGGAGATGTATTCTGGGCAATTAGGGTTTGATGAGGGATTTTCTGTAATTAATATGTTTACTGGGGCATTTTTTATTATTAAAAATATTTTCTTAAGAATGGATCCATTTATATTCATATTGGGTTTAATGGGCATATTATTGATATACGCGACAAAGGAGAACAGATTATGGAAAGAAATAATACTAATCTTGCTCATAATACCATTTTTCATCCAAACCGGAGCGGATTTATTAGCAACACACTTCATTCCTTATATTCCATTATTAGCGATATTCGCTTCCTCATCGCTGGAATTTATAGAAAATAAATTAAAAAATAATTACAAAAACATACTCTTTGTTATGCTAACAATCATATTGTTTGTCAGCATATTCTTCCTGCCAATAAACGAACCTACAATCAGCCATCTAACTTCAAAAAGTGCAAATATACAAATGCGCGATTTTGCAATTGAGGGTATAGAAGACAATGCAATAGTTATAGCTGATTCAAGGATATATCGCGGTAGAATTGCATGGATGTTTAATGATAAATTTTACATTGAATCAAGCCTGCTTGGGGAATTAGAAGCCAATATAGCCAAGATGGGAGGGCAAAATGTAGGTGCAAATGTGTATTTTATTGAGTGCGCAGTAGATGATTGCGGTTGGGGAACAGTAAGCGATGATCAGTTCAACAAAACAAGTGAATCTATAGTCAGTATGTTCAAAGGTAATTCTCCTTTAATTGCTACTTTTAATGGAGGCGGAGGTTACAATGAAGAAAGCAATGTCCCTTACTACAATGTTTACAAAACACAGATAAATATCAAGCCGGATGTTTATGCATACATACAAAGCACGCATGATTGGTTTTATTATCCATTAAGATATTTCAAAGATAGCTTTGACACTTATAATGTCAAGGGTTTATTGAATAAAATTATTGATCTGTTTGGGCATATAATACTTTATTTTAGCATAATTATCACAATATTATCTCCAGTATATTTGTTTTATCTGCTAAAAAAAGATAATGGCGGGGCTGAAGAAAATAAAGCCATTGAGCATAAACTAGAATTAAAGATAAATAAAAAGTGGATTATGTATATAATTGGAATAATTTTAGTGATTGGATTATTCGCAGGATACATACACTACACCAACAAAGAGATGATGGTTGACCATTGTAATTCCTTAGGATTAGAAATGCATCATTATGGCATTGGAGAAGTGTACTGCTTAAATGAAACAGACAGTTCATTCAGGGCATTTTACTACATAAGCAAGGGTCTTGGTTATGAGATAACCAAAGAGATGCAGTTACACGACGAGTGGAGATCTGGAGATAAGTAATATTTATATATAATCTATATTTAGGAGAGACATGAAAATATCTGTGATTATTCCGTTGTATAATGAGAATGGCACTATAGAAAAGCTTCTGAAGAAGGTGGATAGTGTTAAACTGGATAAAGAGATAATAATAGTTGATGATTACAGCACAGATGGTTCAAGGGAATGGCTAAAAAATCTTAAAGCAAAGAATATCAAGAAGGTATTCCATGATAAAAATTACGGAAAGGGAATGGCTATCAGATCCGGGATTAAAGAAGTTAGTGGGGATATAGTAATAATACAGGATGCAGATCTAGAATATGACCCAAATGATTATTATGAATTAGTAAAGCCGATACAAGAGGGAAAGGCAGAGGTTGTTTATGGTTCAAGGATACTTGGAAATTTAATAAAGAATCTAAGGAACAAGCATACAGAGGCATATTATGAATATTATTACGGTGGAAGAATCCTAACACTTTTAGCCAACATATTATATAATGCAAAAATAACAGATGAACCAACCTGTTACAAGGTGTTTAAAGCAGATATTATCAAAAAGATAAATTTAAAGTGTAAAAGATTTGAATTTTGCCCGGAAGTAACAGCTAAAGTAAGAAAGATGGGTTATAAGATTCACGAAATTCCAATAAAGTACAACCCAAGGACATTGTCTGAAGGAAAAAAAATCAAGTTTAGAGATGGTTTTGAGGCTGTCTGGACATTGATAAAATATAGGTTTGTTAACTAAAATGGAACACATCAAATGCAATTTGTGCGGAAGTTCAGAGTATGAAGTAATCCACAAGGGGTTAAAAGAAGAAAATGTGGATTTAACTAAAAAATATTCTTCTTCAAGTAACATAGTAGGAAATGATCAGATTGTCAGATGCAAAAATTGCGGATTAAAATACGTGAATCCAAGATTATCTGGAGAAGAGATTGTTATAGGTTATTCTGAAGGCTCGGATGAATTGTTTATATCACAAGCCAAAGGAAGAGAGCTAACATTTAAAAAATCTTTAAAATTAATTGAAAAATATTCAAACAAGGGAAAAATCCTTGATATAGGAACAGCAGGCGGTTCTTTCTTAAAAGTAGCCCGTGATAGTGAGTGGATTGTAGAAGGAATAGAGCCAAATAAATGGTTGTGTAATTGGGGTTTTAAAAATTACGGGATTAAGATAAGGCAGGGAACATTATTTGATAAAAAAAATAAATTCAAAAATGAAGAGTTTGATGTGATTACATTATGGGACGTCTTGGAGCATGTAACCAATCCAAAAGAAACACTGCAAGAATGCAACAGAATAATGAAAAAGAACGGATTGCTTGTAGTTAACTATCCAGATATTGGAAGCTTTGTTGCTAAGAGTATGGGCAAAAGATGGATTTTTTTATTGAGTGTGCATTTATTCTATTTTGATAGAAAAACCATTAAAAAAATACTGAATGAAACTGGTTTTGAAGTTATTAAAATAAAAAAGCACTTCCAAACTCTTAGTTTAGGTTATTTAGTTTATAGGATGAAGGCTTACAACGAATTTTTATATAAAATTGGAAATAAGGTAGTTAATTTATTACATCTAAACAACTTTTTAATACCCTATTGGTTGGGCCAGACTTTGGTACTAGCAAGAAAGAAATAAATTAATAAAATTTAAATTTATTGGTAATGTATTAAACAACTATATACCGTTGCCCAATCGTTTCTAGTACACATAGTATATCGAATCTCTTTTATATTTGGTGTAGTTTCTAAGAATGTATTTACTTTTTGTTCTAACAATTCGCAAGGATCCATATCTCTACCGACATCCTTTGTATCTACTCGTATTATTCTAATTTTATCTGTCATTTTAATTGATATTAAACAAAAGGAATTACTTTATAAATCTTTCGTTTTTGTTACTACTATTTAATAAATCTACTGGTAACGAATAAATCTTTCAAAAAGCATTTAAAGCCTATTTTTAACCAAATCTTATGAAGAATATACTCATTTTAGGGGGCGGTTTAACCGGGCTTACAAGCGCCTGGAAGCTAGCTGAAGCGGGGTTTAATATAACAATTGTAGAAAAACAGGGTAAATTAGGGGGTATTTCTGGCACGTTTAAGCACAAGAATTTCAATTTGGATTACGGTCCTCATAAGATATACACCCAAATACCGAACATTTTAGACGAAATTAAAAATTTAATCGGAGAAAATAATCTGTTAGAAATACAAAAAAGGTCCAAAGTTTATCTAAAAGGCAGGTATTATGATTTTCCTTTGGGATTAAAGGATATCCTGCTTAAAATGAATCCGCTGATTGGATTGAGAGCCGGCTTACTATTTGGAACTGCAAAAATAAAAACTATTTTCAGTAAAAAAGACATATCATACGAAGATTATCTTGTTAATAGATTTGGAAGCGGTGTTTATGAGTTAGTTTTCAAGCCATATGCAGAAAAAGTATGGGGCAATCCAAAAGAATTGGATGTGGAACTAGCAAAAACAAGAGTTTCTGTCTCCAGTTTAACTTCTGTATTGATAAATATGTTATTCAAAAAACAAAGACCTGAAGTAAGCGCTGAAAAATTTTATTATCCAAAAAACGGAATAATATCCTTATCAGAAGGCATGCAAAAGGTGATTGAGATGGCTAAAGGAAAAATATTACTTAACTCTTATGCAAAAGATATAAAACTAACTGATAAAGCCATACAAGAAATCAAAATAAAACATAATAATAAATTAGTTAAGATAAAACCAGATTTTGTAATTTCTACAATACCAATAAAAGAATTACCTGCATTGCTAAAAGCCCCGCAGAATGTGATTGATGCTGCAAACTCATTAAAATATAGACCAATGATTTTATTTTATATTGTTGTTAATAAAGATGGGTTGTTTAATGATAATTATATTTTCTACCCTGAAAAAGAAGTAATTTTTAACAGAATCTGTGAGCAAAAGGGATTCTCTAAATTTATGATACCCGAAAACAAAACAGTTCTGACTGTGGAGATAACATGCGATGAAAGTTCTGAGCTGTTCAAGCTGAAAGATAAAGAATTGTATGAAAAAGTTATTGCTGATCTAGAGAAGGTTGGAATTTTGAACAGAAAAGAGGTTGTGGAATACTTTTCAGTAAGATTAAAGGATGTGTATCCCGTATATAATCTTAATTTTAAGAATAATTTGAACATAATTTTGGATTATTTGAGCAATATACAAAACTTAATAACCAATGGAAGACAGGGATTATTCAACTACAATAATATGGATCATTGCATTGACATGGGCATCAAAGCTTCTCGTTATATAATAAATAACGGCAATGATTGGTATGAAAAGATAAAGGATTTTAATTATAAGATTGTGGATTAAAATGAGCTTGGATGAAAAAGTTATTAAGTTAATCAATTTGATGCATGAAGAATGTTGTGGAAATGCCCGCGAAGTTAAAAGAAGATTAGAAGAGATGGGAATAGATATTAGCAGTTCAGCAATTAGAAGCAATTGGATAGCCAATGGATATGAACCCAGTCCACATGGGGGCAAAAGAAATTTAGCAGCTACAAAAAGAAGGGAATTAACTGAGAGTGATATTGGAATAATAAAAAAATATTTAGATAGATACGAGGGTTTTACAGCAAAAGATATAAAAGAGAGAATAAAATTAGGAGAGAATATGAGTTATAAAGTTGCGGAAATAGTCAGGATAAGAGATGAAAATTATCCTTCAAAAGGAGTGTTACAAAGTTTAGATCAAAATGAAAATTTTACTTGTTAAAGTACCATCAGATATACATGTGATACTGCCACCTATAGGTCTCGGCTATTTAGCAGCATACCTAAAAAGTAAAATAAAAGATGCAGAAGTGATTATACTTGATTGTTTAAAAGAAAAGTATGATCATAAAAAGTTCTCTGAGTATATTCAAACTAATAAACCAGATGTGGTTGGGATGACTGCATTTACCCTTGAGATAGAATCAGCGCTAAAGTGTTGTGAGGAAATAAAAAACATTGATAAAAATATAATAACTGTTATGGGAGGTCCGCATACATCAAATTCTCCAGAGCAGGTGTTATGTAATAAAAATGTTGATTTTATATTCAGGGGTGAGGCGGAATTAGGATTTTACGAACTAATTAATGAACTGAACAGCAAAAAGAATTTTTCAAAGGTTCATAACTTGGGTTATAAAGAAGAAGGGAAAATGAGATTTAATTTAATAAAATATATCGATGATTTAGACGAGATTCCCTATCCCGATTATGAATTAATGAAATTCAATGAGTATCCAAAGATGTATTTCATGAAGAAGTTCCCTTCAGCTCCAATATTAACCAGCAGGGGCTGTCCATTCTCTTGTACATTCTGTTCTGCGGGCAAATTATCCGGAAAGAAATTCAGATCAAGAAGCCCGGAAAAAATAATTGAAGAAATAAAATTCCTAAAAGAGAGGTATAAAATAAAAGAATTTGAAATATGGGATGATAATTTTACAATGAATAAAGAAAGGGCATTAAAATTCTGTGACTTGTTAATAAAAGAAAACATCAGTCTGGAATGGTGGTGTCCTAATGGGTTAAGGATTGAAACGCTGGATGAGGAACTGCTTAGAAAAATGAAACAATCCGGATGTTATGCAATGGCTGTTGGTATTGAATCTGGTTCTGAAAAGATACAGAAGGACATGAAAAAATATCTTAACCTGAATAAAGCAAGAGAGATAGTAAATCTGGCACATAAAATAGGGATAAGAATGCAGGGATTTTTTATATTGGGGTATCCAACTGAAACTAGAGAGGATATACTAAAAACAATCAAATTTGCAAAAGAATTGCCATTTGAAAGAGCAAGCTTTTCGTTATTCCAGCCATTAGTTGGGTCTGAGATTTACGATTGTCTTAAAGAAGAGGGTAAGCTAAAAGAGATGGATTTAAGCAAGTGCGAGTATTCAAAACCATCCATAGTACCAGATGGATTAAAAGATTTAAATGAGCTAAAATCACTGCAAAGAAAGGCTATTTTAGAATTTTATTTAAGACCAAAAGTATTTATAAAGTTTGTTATAGAAAATTTATCAATTGATCAATTAAAGGAGATAGGTAATATGTTCAAGAAGTATATACTAAACAAATGACACTGACTCAATACGAAGAAGGATATATTAATTTTTTGTACAGACTTGTTGATGGAAATGTTAAAGATGCTCAAAGATTATTAGAACAGAGAGGAATACATCTTGGTTGTGGTGAAATAGAAAAATATTGGAAAAATAAAGGTCATGAAATTAAAGACCGCTTGGGGAGGAACTCAGACCTAGAGAAAAAATTATAATGAAATTTTTACTGATAAATCCGCAAAGTTCAATAAAAATATATAAAACAGGCAAATTAAAAGCTGCTGTTTCAGA
>JAGVZV010000044.1 GCA_018302265.1 Candidatus Woesearchaeota archaeon
TGTTACAGAACCATCCTTATTGATTATAATTACTATTTTATTGCAAAACCCGGCTAGAACCTCGTCTATGGAATTATCCACTATTTCATATACTAAATGATGTAAGCCACGAACGCCAGTATCACCTATATACATACTAGCACGCTTTCTAACCCCCTCTAGGTCCTTTAAAACCTGAATATCAGAGGCTGTATAACTTGTTTTATTTGGATTATTTGCCATTTTAACGCCTTTTTAAGAAGTATTCTAAAAAATTGAAAGGAATTTATAAAGGTTTTTGCCTTATTTTGGCAAATGGAGCTCATTTTTAGCTCCTTTTCAGTATTTTAAATAACTTAAAAAATAAACAAAAGGTTTAAATATAACCTTAATAATGGTTATTATAACCTATATAATGGTTATAAGATGAATTTAATCAATTTTTTAAAAAAGAACAAATATTCAAGAAAGATATTTGGTGAAAGAGAATTAAAAATAATAGAGAAACAACTGATTGGAACAAACTTAACACAATCAGAAAAAAACAGGCTTTCCAGAGATATAAGAAAAAAATTTGATTTTATAAAAGAGGTTTTTAATTATTCTAATCAATTTGATTTAAGAAAAGGGCAGGAAACAAAGGAAAAGATAGAAGAAGCTAAAGAAGTTATTTTAGAGGATGTATTCTTTAAAAAAATAAAGAGAATGGTATTATACGGATCTTTTGTAACTAATGAATTAACTTTCAGGTCTGATATAGATATAGCAGTTGAATTTTCTGACATCAATGTAAAAGAAGCAACTCTTTTTAGAATGAGGGTGCTATCAAAAATGGATGAGAAAATGGATGTACAAGTTTATAACATACTCCCCGATAAAATTAAAAAGGAGATTGACTTAAAAGGAAAGGTGCTATATGAACGAAAGGATATCTGATAAAATAAAAGAAATTGAAGATTATTTGGAAGAATTACTAAATATTGCACCAGATAATTTTACAGAATATAAAACCAATCTGGAGAAGAAAGCAGCCTGTGAGAGATATTTTGAAAAGGTAATAGAAGCAGTCGTAGATCTGGCTTTTTTAGTTATTAAAGAAAAAGAGCTTAAGATACCCGAAGGTGATAAAGAAGCTTTTGATATATTAGTCAGGAATAATATAATACCAAAAATACTGGCTACGAAATTAAAAGAAGCTAAAGGTATGAGAAATGTCTTAGCTCATGAATATGGCAAAGTAGATGATAAACTTGTTTTTGATTCCATAAAAGAAGAGCTGGAGAATGATGTTATGGATATTATAAAAGTTATAAGGGGGTTAAAATGAAAAAAATAATACTCGATACAGACTTTTTGATAGGTTGTATCAAATTCAGGATCGATTTCATTGATGAAATATCAAGGATTATTGATTCTAATTACAAAATATGTATAATTGACAAGACACTCGATGAACTAAGGAATAAACCCAATTATAAGCTTATTAAGGGCATTCTAGAGGCTAATAGTGCTGAGGTTATTGATACAAAAAAAGACAAAAAAGTAGATGATTTAATCCTTGATTTAGCAGACGAAAATTGCATAATTGCAACGCAAGATCGAGAACTAAAGAGGAAATTAAAGGAAAAAAAGATTTCTTGCATTACCATAAGGCAGAAAAGTTATTTAGTATTAATTTAAGGATAGTAACAGATAGAAATGTTTATAAATATAAACTGGATAAATGTTTGTATGACAACCCGGATTTTCAGTGGATTTCAAGGATCTTTATATAATCGTTTTCTTAATTTTAAAGGATTTATGAAGAGATTTGATGGTGCTGAATTTGTTGATGAATTAACATACGAAGCTAGACTTAATGGTCCGGATTGGGATATCAACAAAGAGTATATAATATATCATTTAAGTGGGGTAACAATAATCCGGAAATGTGTATGGTACAAAGCTGGTCCAGAGATTAGTATAGAGTTAGCGGGTGATGAAAAATCCGTTGATGTTATTAAAAAAAGAATTTTGGATGGTGCAGCAGAAATAAGTCATCTTGAGGATCTTGCTAATGAAACATCTGAAATATTACAAAAGAAAAAACTTTAAGAACTATTACCAATGGAAAAGACGCAGGTTATTATATACAGAAAAAACGGAGTAGAATTATCAAGACTAAGTCCTTTCCCAAGGGAAATGCCACCAGGTTTAGTTGATTATTTAAGATACTATCAACCCTTTACGCAAGACCAACAGAAAGGGAAATATTCTTATTTTTCAAACAGTAAACAGCAGATATGAAGTTGAATATAAAAATATTGATTTAGAAAGAATAATACAAGACAGAAAATTTGAGGGTGTAAATGAAGGAAGTGCACACGATTTTCCGTATCCTAACTAAAGTACAAACCATTTATATTATAACATTTATATTATAAAATAAAAAGCTTTAAAAACACCAATCATTCTTTTAAAAAGATGTTTTACGAACTAACTGTCAGAGGGCATATTAGAATTCCCCCAAGATTGCTGGAAGGGGATATTAAAGAAGCTATAATAAAAAATCTCAATGATACATTTGATCAGTACATATCGCAAGAGATTGGTATAGTAGTTGACGTTTCTGAGGTATTAGAAGTTGGAGAGGGCATTATCATACCTGGGGATGGAGCAGCTTATTACGATACAACATTCAAGTTAGTAACTTTCAGGCCAGAAATGCAGGAGATTATTTTGGGAAAAATTACAGAAATTGCAGATTTTGGGGCTTTCATCAACATGGGTCCTATAGACGGCATGATCCACATATCACAGACAATGGATGATTTTGTCTCTTTTGCTAAATCAGGAGAATTGCAGGGAAAAGAATCCAAAAGGGGATTAAAGGTAAATGATAAATGCAGGGCGCGCATTGTAGCAATTTCATACAAAGATTTATCAAATCCAAAGATAGGACTGACAATGAGGCAGCCACAATTAGGAGCACTGCAATGGATTGAAGAGGATCTTAAAAAATCTGAGAAGGCAGAAAAAGTGGAAAAGAAAAAATGAGTTATATCCCATCAAGAGCTGAATTAGGAGAAATATCACAAGTGTATGATTCTGCGCAATGGGGAAATAAAGCTGCAAAAGAACAACTAGATAGAATGTTAAATAAAATTGGTTTGCCAAGTGGTGCTTCAAGATTTGAAGGTGGGTACTATAAAGAATGAAAAAGGCATGCAGAAAATGCAAGATATTTGTAAAGGGAACAGAATGCCCTATATGTCATGGCAAGGATTTCACAACAAACTGGAAGGGAAGGATAGCAATTCTTAATCCTGAAAAATCAGAGATAGCACAAAAAGTTGAAATAAAGGAAAAATCAGAGTATGCAATCAAGGTAACATGAAAAAGATTTACGACATTGAAATGCCATTGCTTAACAGAAGAAGAGTTTCTCTAGAAATAGAGCATCCAACAGGCGGAACTCCATCCAAGAATGATATCAAGAAAAAAGTAGCTGAATTTTTGAAGGTTCCAGAAGAACTTATAGCAGTAAGGCATGTTTATTCCAAATTTGGAGAGGGAAAGTCCAAAATAATAACCCATGTTTATAACAAAAAAAAGGATATTGAATTCTTCGAGAAGAAAAAAGTGAAGAAGGAGAAAAAGGAGAATACAGATGCCCAAAAAGAAAGTAAAAAATAAAAGGCCAAGCCAGAAATGGAAGAAGTATACTATTCACGGTGATCAGATAGAAAGAGCAAGAATGTGCCCAAAGTGCAGCGTATTCTTAGCAGACCATAAAGACCGTTATACATGCGGAACATGCGGTTATGTTGAGATAAAACCGAAAAATAAATAATTAATGATATTTTTTCTTTTTCTCTTCATCATCTAAAGCATAATGTTCGTTACTAAAATTACCATAATTACTAGAATGAGTATCATACTCTTTTTGCTCACATTTCCCCGAACGACACCCTTGACATATACTTTCTAATCCCATTTTTTGTTGTGAATATAAACCCTCGCAAGACTCCATTGCTGAAGTCTCGCTCGGGAAAAAGAGGTGATATTTATTATGTAACAGACTAGTATTTAAACCTTTCGGTATGTGTCTATTCTGGAGTAGTGACTATAACCATAATGATAGGAAAACTATTAAAATACATGCAATAAAGAAAATTATGCAAGATAGATTGTATAATCTGCTGATGCAGAAGGATGAGATAACCTGGCAGTCCATTATTTACGATCTTGTCAGGACCGGAGAGATGGATCCATGGGATATCGATGTTTCTGTTCTGTCAAAAAGGTATTTAGAAACGCTAAAAACGCTGAAAGAGGCTCATTTTTTGATTTCAGGCAAGGTAGTTCTTGCTGCTGCAATATTACTAAGGATAAAATCAGATAAATTAGTGACAGAGAAAATAGCTAATTTAGACAGCCAGTTATTTTCACAGGGTGAAATAGAAGATCTGGACAATTTTGAGGATAATATTGAAAGAATAAAACTGCTTGGGAATGAATCCAAGATTGACAATCAAGACACCATTGGCGAGAAAAAGAAAGGTTTCTCTGAATGATCTGATGGGGGCATTGCAAAGAGCTCTGGAAGTAGACCAGAGAAGAACATTAAAAAGATTGAGGGAGGAAGAGCATCTTTCAAAGGTGGAAATACCCGAGAAAAAAGTGGATATTTCTGTTTTAATAAAAGAATTGTATACAAAAATATCAGATCTATTCAGCAAGAAACCAACGCTTACTTTTTCTGAGTTAGTTCCTAGTGGAAGGCGCGAAGATAAAATAACGACATTTATTCCAATGCTTCATCTGGTCAATCACGGAAAAATAGACGTTGACCAGAAAGAGCACTTTGGAGAGATAGATATTATCAAGTTATAATAGTAAAATTTATAAATATACCTCATTTAAGAGTAGTTATATGAAAAGAATAGAAATATCAAAAAAAATTATAGGATTAATTAAGGAAGAAGATGTTCTTACACTAATAAAACAATTAGAAAAGAAAGGGGTGCCTGCCCAAGTAAGAGTAAAAATAGAAACAGACGTCCCAGATGATGAGGCTGGTGAAAAAGGGAGGGTAGTCAAATATTTTGGAGATTTTAATGAAAGACCGGTTATAGTTACACGGGTTCAAAATCTAGAAATTAAGTATGAACATGATATCCTACTTCTCGAAGGAAGTTATGAATCCTTAGCATGCCTTAATGAAAAGATTAAAGAACTTAGAAATCCAATTTATTCATATACGAGTGAATCTAAATTAATTGGTAAAATTCTTGCTAAGCATTTTAGTGATTTTATTAAAAAGCGGATTCCAGATAGATGTCAGTACAGCCCTGATGCGTTTTTGGACCTTCATGATGGTTGGGTACATGGAGATGAACGATTAGATTTGTACGAAGTTTCCAAAATTTTAGAACAAGAAAAGATTAAACATATACAACACCAAATATCTGCAAGACCAGATGGATTATATGACGATAGAACTGATTTTGATGGAATTCATTCTACATACGTAGATGAAACTAAAATTGCAGATATATCTTTAAAATTAATAGAAATATTTTAAAAGGTTATAATAGATTTTAAATTATCTTAGTCTACTTATCATTTCCTTTTCAGACAAATATTCTTCCTTTCCTGTCTTCATATCTTTTAATTTGAACTTTTTCTTTTTTATTTCTTCTGAACCGACAAAAATAACATATTTCATATTGTAAGAATTTGCATATTCAAGCGCTTTTGTCACTTTACCAAACATTATATTTGTGTTTATATTGCTGGATCTTAATTTATTTGCTAAAGTAACAGCTTCCTTATCTTTTGAAAGACTTATTACTAAAACACCTTTTTCTTTTGCATCTAATTTGGATAATTTAGCAATCCTATCAAGGCCAAATGATATACCAAAAGATTGTATTCCATTCACTAGATAAGCGCCGCCTGCAGCAATTGTTTCTTTTATTTCAGAACTTTTGATCTCAAGGACATTTCCATTGTAATATGACAAGCCACGTGCAAGGCTTGGCAAGAATTTGAATTTAACTCCGTAATATCTGCAATATTTTGCCAATTCCTTAATTTCTTTGTATGAATTATATTTCTTGAAATAGGATTCTGGCTTCTTGAATATACTCAGTAATTTTTCAGCATTATATTTTTTAAGATTATCAAGAACTTCTTTTTCAGTTAACTTGTCTAATTTATCTATTTCCTTTATCACCTGCTCTTTGTTTTTTATTTTATTTTCTTCCAGAATTTCATTCAATAATTTCCTGTTATTAACAAAAATAGTGTATTTTATTTTCAATTCATCAAATACTGACTTTGCAACTGCCAGAACTTCTGATTCGCTATTTAATGAAGAACCAATAACATCTATGTCGCACTGGGTTATCTGCCTGAATCTG
>JAGVZV010000017.1 GCA_018302265.1 Candidatus Woesearchaeota archaeon
CCATCATTGCTAATAACCAAATAATTGGAACTATGATATAAACCAGAATTTTTGGCCATCCCCATCTTTTAATAAGGAAGTCACAAAGACTTTTATACAAAGGTTGTGTTACAACTACTATAAATCCTGCAATAATTCCTGCTAGTAATACATTGGTAGCTTCTGAAACCATAGATAAATATAAGCTTTAGTAATATAAAAAGGTTATTAAAATAAAGTCCAATATACAAGACTATACAGTCTATAAAAAGAGACTTATAAAATAAGAATAGTTTTACAGTTAACTTCATGAATTATTAACTAACAAATCCGACATTTTTGCTATCTCTTCGTCACTTAGATCATTTAAATTTATAAATTTAGTAACTCTCATGAGATCAGAAATTGTGCTTAATTCTGGGTTTCCCGGCGTATAAAATGCTACAACTATCACAATCTGACCAAGACTTTCTTTTACTAGTTTTATGCTTTCTATTAAATCTGTATCTCCCCCTAATATTAAGGCTATATCATATGCTTTTGTATGAGCTAAATTGACTAAATCTGTAGCAAGTTTTACATCAACTCCTTTTTGATACATCTCTCCATCTGCTTGTTTAAGTGGAGTTGTTCTCATTTCTATAAATGGATTACCTCTTATCTTTTCAAAAAATTCTTTTTGGCCTTCAAAATTTCTTTTTTGTTTTTCAATTCTTCGGATATAATCTTTTCTTTTTATTTCATAACTATTTTTTACAAATTTTACATGGTCTTTTATTTTGTTTTTTATTTCTTGGTCTATATTCTGTTTTGAGATGAATTCTAATAAACCTTCTTCATTTCTTATCAGTTTATTAAGCTCACTTATTTTTTGATTGCAACTCCACTTAAAACTACTAATTATATTTGAACTATATTTGCCTGTATAAAAATAAGATTTTATTAATTGTAATTCTTCATTTTTAAGTGGATCAATAGACTTAATCTTTTCAATAAGGAATGGAATATATTTTTCATAATTCCAGAATCTTTTTTTATCTCTCCCATATCTTTTATTTAGTAAACTTAAAGAACCATCAAAATTCTGTTTGTCATTAAAAAGAATAACTCTCATAGATGTTTAAAGGAGAGAACAATACCCTATAAGGGTATAGCCCTCTGTTATTGTATTAATACTAATCAATTAGGTTTTGTTTATAAAGCTTTCTTTTTGGCTAAAATAAGCCATCTTTATACTAACCCCAGTTTAGAATTATTACCTAAAATGGATAGTAAGTTTTATAAACTTCAAGATCTTAATAGATAAATAAGATAAAGGGCATTTAACAAATTCTACCCGTACGGCGGGAGCACATTTTTTATTAAGATTTTAGTAATATTTATAAGCAATTTATTTTATTGTAGATTATGAAGATTATTGAAACTCCTTATTATTCTTTCAAAATAGGAAGATTACCGCAAGGATGCGAATTGTGTGTAAAAGGATTAAAGAGTGTTCTGTTTGTTACAGGATTATGCCACAGAAAGTGTATATTCTGCCCGATAAGCGACAAGAAAAAGAACAAGGATGTTATTTACATCAATGAAAGGCCAGTTTCAAAGGATTCTGATATTATTGAAGAGATAAAATTATGCGGTTCAAAAGGTGTTGGTATTACTGGTGGAGATCCGTTATTAAAAATAGACAGAACAATAAATTACATTAAATTGTTAAAGAAAGAGTTTGGCAAGGACTTCCATATCCACCTGTATACTTCATTGGATGTCGTAAACGAAAAAAATTTAAAAGAATTATACGAAGCAGGTCTTGATGAAATAAGATTCCATCCAGAATTAATAGATGAAGAAAAACATCTTAAAAACATTGACTTAGCATTGAAGTATGATTGGAATGTTGGAATTGAAATTCCAGTTTTACCTGATAAAAAAGAGAAAATAACTAAGTTAATTGATTCTATCAGCAAAAAAGTGAAATTCCTGAATTTAAATGAACTGGAATATACAGACGAGCTGTCAGATCATAATTATGTTTGTCGCGAGCATGATTCTTATGCAATTGCTGGGAGTGAAGAGCTTGCAATGGAATTACTGGATTATTGCACAAATAAAGAATTAAATGTACATTATTGCACTGTTAAATTAAAAGACTGGGTGCAATTAAAAAACAGATTAATCAACAGAGCAAATAACATAAAAAAATGGTATGATAAAGTAACAGATGATGGAATGTTATTAAGAGGTGCTGTTTATCTTGACACAACCGGAGAATTAAAAGATTTAAATAAATTAAAGGAAGTGATGAAAAAATATAAGAATTTTGAGTTAGACGAGAATAAATATAGATTGTTAACATCTGTCAAAAGCATTGAAAAGTTAAAAAATAGACTAAAAAGAGAGGGTTTATTTCCGGCAAGAGTAGAAGAGTATCCAACTTTTGATTTATTGGAAGTTGACATTGAATTCTTGTAGATAGATATTTAAAGTTATATTCTATTATAGAATATGGTTTTGCAGTACAAGCTAAAATCAGAAAAGAGATGGAAGGATTATCCTGGAAAGAATAAACTAAAATATTCTGTCACTAAATACGACTTTAGATTACTTAATGAAAAAAAGACTAAGATTTTAGCTGACAAAGGAAATTATGAAAAAGTCATGAAGAGATTCAGGCAGATAGAATTTTTCAAGCACGGGGGGTGATTCTAGATCTTATTACGATCAGCTTCTATGAATAACTTTTTTAGAAGCTTCTTTAGATCTAATATTTTTACTATCCCAATATCTGTTTCAATGATAGCAGGAACATAATCAGGAAAATCTGACTTGGCTAATCCCTCTGAATCAAAGTATCCTCTGTCAGTGGATCTTGGGTCAAATGTTTCTGCTTTATTAAACTCTCTTGGGTGTACTTTTTGATTAACCAAAATGCAGTAATAATTTCCAAAAATTTCTAGTTTTAAATTAAGGAGGTAACTATGGGGGTTTGGAATTTCCTTAGACTTAAAACGTTCTGGAAGATTGATTAAACTCCTCATAGTTTTTCCTTTATCAGAGATAACCCCTCCTTCAACTGATCTGTTACCTACTAACTCTATTGGCATGATCGCGGTATCTAAATAACTATCATCTATAGCATAATTATTGAAGCCAGAGGGTTCTTTAATCCCAAACACCATATACTTTAGTTGGCCTTCTGCATCGGGGCGCATGTACAGGGGGCTTGCTCTTATTTCTTCTTCGTTTAATAGCGCATCCTTGTTTGGAACTGAAAATTTCATAGAATAGTATAGCTGAAGGATTTATAAACATTCCTATTAAGTAGTTACAAATATGGGGTTGGTTTATATTATACAGTGCTATAATGACTGTATGATACGAATAGGGCCTGCAGGCATTGGTGGAGTAACAGAATGTGCTAAAAATTTAGAATATTACAGTCAGATTGGTATAAAATGCGCCGAGATTCCTTTTACATACCAGGTGTGGATGACAAACAAACAGGCAGAGGGTATAGGAAAACTAGCAAAAGATTTTGACATCAACTTAAGCATTCATGCTCCATATTATATTAACTTAAATTCCGCTGAAAAAGAAAAAATAGAGCAGAGCAAGAAAAGAATTCTTGATTGCTGTGAACGTGCGCATTATTTGAGAGCAAAATGTGTTGTCTTTCATCCTGGTTTTTACGGAAAATCCAGCAAGGAAGATACTTATAATGTTATAAAAGAAAATATACGTGAATTAATGGATTTTATTAAAGACAAAAAGTGGAATGTTAAACTTGCTCCTGAAACAATGGGAAAAATAAATGTTTTTGGTTCTCTGGAAGAAATATTTAGATTGATTAAGGAAACAAAGTGCTTTTTCTGTATTGATTTTGCGCATTTAAAGGCTTATACTCAAGGAACTCTCAGCTACGAGAAAATGTGTGAGCAAATCAATGATTTCAGTGAGATACATGCACATTTTTCAGGAATAGAATATGGGATGAAAGGAGAAAGGAATCACATACTTACTTCTGAGAAGGAAATAGAAAAACTTGGAGAAGCTATAAAGAAAAATAAAATAGAAAATATAACAATAATAAATGAAAGTCCAAATCCAGTGAGTGACGCACAAAAAACAATAAATATTTTCAAAAAACTTAAACTGATTTAAAAATTTTATAAAAATTGAATAATTAGTTTAGAAGATAGAAATATTTATAATGTGATTTAGGCATAATGGTATTATGAAGGTGGGGCAGGAAAATACATTTGATAGTGATGAAGAGTTTTTTAAGCATATTCAGGAAAATAAAATCCTGGCGCAGGCTGCATTAGGATACCAGCCAGATGAAGACCCAGATGATTTATACAATCCCCATAACCCAAAAATGCGCACAAGAATTCTTAAGCACAGCATATTCAAAAGAGAGGAAGAATTGGAGTTATTTAATGGTATGCGCAAGGCTTATGATGATATGATGCATTTATTCCTGGCAACACCGGCTAGCATGCATACTCTAAGAGATTATCTTGAAAAAATTGTGTATAGGGATGAAGGACTGGATGGTTTTATAGACACACTTAATAAAGAATGGGCTTATATACAAAGAGCTGTCCAAAAATTGAATGGCTCAAATCATAATATCGCAGTCAGGATTGAGAATAAGAAAAAGAAGATTTCTGAAATGGAATATCCTGGATGCTTAAGGTTTAATGTTGGGTATTTTGGAACAAATTACTTGAAAGGGCTTGAAGATAAATTAAAAGACGATGCTGGATTGAATAAGTTTGGGGTAAATAGGGAAGAGCTTGGGGAAATAATGGAGAAATTTTCAATACACTTCTTTATGTACACAATGTATTTTTGCAAAATTGTAGAGCACAATACAAGGATGGTAGCAAAAATAGCCCATAAGTATAAGTGGATTATGGAGTTTGATGACCTATTCCAAGAGGGAATGCTTGGTCTTTTAAGGGCGGTTGAAGGGTATGACCCAGATAGGGGGTATAGATTTTCAACATATGCAGATTGGTGGATAGAACAAAAAATAAGAAGGTACATAGCAGACAAAGGAAAAATGATAAGGATACCTATATACAAAAGTGGGGAGATAGCTAAATTTAAAAGGATCATTGGTGAGATTAACAGAGCAGGAAGATTAGTAAATCTTAAAGATGTAGCAGAGCAGATGAATGTTTCTATCGAACATCTCAGAGGTATAATTGATGCTTATAAAGTCGAGAAGATAATAAGCCTAAACATGAGTATTGGTGATAAAAAGGATGAGGATGAATTTGGAGACACGATAGCAGATAGTACTGTTCCTGTTCAGGAAGATATAGTTGAAGAGACATTATTAAAAGAAGCTATTGACGAAGCATTGGCAACACTGACTCCAAAAGAAGAAAGGGTGCTAAGAAACAGGTTTGGTATAGGCACGCATAAAGACAGCACCCTTGAGGAATTAGGATTTGAATTGGGGCTTACAAGAGAAAGGATAAGGCAGATTGAGAGTAAAGCATTGAAAAGGTTAAGGCATAAATCAATATCAGAAAGACTGATGCATTTTCTGCAGCAAGCAGCATATTAATTCTTGTGCATCTTAGCAACGAAAAATCCCTCTGTATCATTGTCCTGCGGGAATATTCTCAGGCATTTTTTAATTTCTTTATTGAACTCAACGCCCTCAAATTTCATTACAGCCGGGCTTCTTTTAATATCCAATTTTATATCCTCTAATTTTGCATCCTCAAACCTATCCAATAAGAAATCTACAACAGCCTCATCCTCATCAGGCTCAAGAGAACAAGTTGAATAAACCAAGGTTCCGCCCTTATTTAATTTTTCAAATAATAGCATCATCATATGCTTTTGCACTCCAGCAAGTTTCTTAACAGTATTTGGATTCCATGTCAATGCTGTTCTTGGGGATTTTCTTATAACTCCTGTTCCAGAGCACGGAGCATCTAGCAGTATATAATCAAAATTTGAATCAAGATTCTTGAGATATTCTGCCTTTCCAAGCGTTACAACAGTATTCATAGCTCCTGATTTCTGCAGATTTAGTTTCAGCGCAGTCATTCTATTAAAATCATCATCATTGGCAATGATAATTCCTGTGTTTTTCATTATATCAGCTAATTGAGTTGTCTTGCTTCCAGGGCATGCGCATGCGTCAAGGACAACTGAGTTTTTCTTTGGATTCAAAACAATGGGAGGTATCATAGAAGCAGCTTCCTGCACATAAAAATAACCAAGATCGTGCTCTAGTAAATTTCCAATGTCACGCCTTTCTTTTTTCTTGTGCTCTATCCAGAATCCCTCCTTGCACCAGGGTATCTGCTCCAAATTCCAGTCTTTTAATCGTGCTTTTAGTTCCTTAACAGAAATCTTGATTGTGTTTACTCTTATAGATCTTCTTAAGAATCTCTGAGAATATTCAAGAAATTGATTAATGTCTGTAAGTTTCTCGTATCTTTTAATAAAGTTCTCCTTAAAAGTTAGGTTAAGATCTGCCATTCTCCAAAACGTGCTTTATTATTAAAGAGCCGGTTAGTATAAATTCTCCAAGGAAAATTCCACCAAGGACATCACTAAACCAGTGTATTCCAAGATATAATCTTGTAAAACTTATCAATAGAACCATAAAAAATGAAGCGAGTGCAATCTCAAAATTAACATTCTTGTATTTGTTTATGATTAAATAAGATAATATCCCAAAAAATACAACGGTTGTTGTAGCATGTCCGCTTGGAAAAGAAAAATCTGTTTCTGTTATGAAATTGCTTATAGGCCTTGGTATTTCTAATAATAATTTTAATATAAGTAATATCAGTGCATCTGCTAGCATCGTTATAGATAAAAATGCAGCATTCTTTCTTGAGTGTTTTATCAGTAAGAAAATTGATATTATTATTGAAATTACAACCATGCTTGTTGTATCAAAGATAAAATGAATATTTTTTGAAAACATTATCAAAAAACTGCTTGTTACTGAAGAAAACATGGAGCTTACATATAAATCCAGATTTGTAAATAACTTTGTAAACTTAACCCCTATTGAGATTAGAATAAAGACTATCAAAGATACTACATTCATTAAAATTAATTTTTTAAAATTTTTCATTTTTAAAGATTGAATATGGATCTAAAAAATTTAATTATATTTGATAGCAAAGATTTTTTTGATGAATCATTGCCTATTCTATTAGCTTTTTCAATCGTTTGATTAAATGGTTTATCTGTTTTGTTGGTTTCTTCAATTGGTTTATTATATTCTTTATCTGTTTTATTAAATTCTTCTTGATTGTTGCTCCATTCTCTAACTGGTGCATATACAAAAGTCTTGACTCCTATTATATCACCTGTGTCTATATCTACATAAATAATCCATAAATTCCCCTCAGAATATTTTTGTGAAGATACATCCCACATATAACTCTCTGTTATAGTTCCAGCATCAGAATCAAAACCAAGACCACCATACACTAATTGAGCAGTAATTGGTTCCTGCAATCCTTTGGATTTAGCTATTCTAACTGCTTCCTCTTTGTCAATATTAAAAGAATAAGGCTTGGTTGGACCTTGATATTCTCTTACATTACCTTCTGTGTTTAGTCTTAGTGTTACCTGCCCAAGAAAGTAATCATATATAATAGTATTTTTGGAATGATATGAAAGATTGCTCAAGGTAAACTTATTTTTAAAATATTCCTCTCCAACTAAAGATATTACATATTGGTTTGCTTTTTCTATTATTTCAGGAGAAACAAAGATATTAGAAGGTATACCTTCTTTTGCTTCTTCTCCTTCATATTCTATTTCTTTACTATAATTCATGTTTATACTTAAAGAGATAGGAAGAATTAATAATATGAATATAATACTAAACACAAGTATATGTACTACCTTTTTCATACATTTCTAAAGAACTTGTAGTTTAAAAAGATTATGCGCTGGCCGAGGCTCGAATTCCCGGTTGAACTCTCGGGTCCAAGCGTTGGCAACGCCTGATATTAGTCGATTTTTTTGAAATCTCTAACCACTATACTACCAGCGCATATTTAACAAGAATTTCAAGCAAATATAAGCTTTACTATGCATTAAATTTTGAATGCCCAAACTGAACAAGCAAGTCTATATTATTTATATTAGGAATATCGCAAGCACCATAGCAGGTTCCTAGCCATATCAAGCATTTGGCATTTGTATTTTTTTCTATAAAATTTACTATTTCTAAAGCCTTTTCTTTTAAGCCATCTGGCAATTGAATACAAACTCTTTTGGATTTTTGCTTCTTTATTTCCTTGATCACATTTATTAATTCTAGGTCGTACATTTTACTTTAAAATTCCGTATAATTCCTCCATATCCAATTCCAGGGCAGAAACAGGTGTTTCCATATTAAAATTATTCAGAACAATAGGTGAAATCTCACCAATGCTTCCTACTTCTTTATTACCAATAACTATTTTTCCTGTTCTCCCAGGAATAAATGCTGATAACTCTGCTTCTTTTAAAGAGTATTTTACATCCAGGCATCTGAATAGATAATCCAGCACTTGCTTTATTGAAGTGAAATTGACTTTATTCCCGCACAAGAGAATGCATAATTTTGTCTTCTCCCTCAAGTCCTTTTTGAACACTTCGCTCATTTCAAAAATATTCTGCGGATATTCCCTATTCTTGTTATTCTCAAGAACATTTAATAAAGATGGTAATAAATACGCTCTTAATGAATCAAATTCCTCTGATTTTGAATTTTCCAATTTTACATTTTTAACATCAAAATTGATTTTCTTGTTTATATCTGCAGGAACCAGATGATATGTGTTAACCTCAATTAACTCCAATCCTATAAGTATCTCGGCTATTTTGTTCTTGAAGATTTCAAATTTATTTTCCTCTGCTATTGTTGCAACTCTGGGAATTTCATCTTTTAGATTATCATAACCATAAGCTTTTGCTATATCCTCAACCAGATCAATCTCATGCAGTATATCCGCCCTGTAAGCGGGAATTAAAACACTTCTATTGGTATAGGAATAACCCATTTTTTCAAGTAATTTCTTAACATCTGCTTCTTTTAAATTTAGACCGATGATTTTATTCATGTATTTAATGTCTAATTTAAATCTTTCAGGTTCTAGATTGGGTGTTACAAATTTCTTGTTTCCGTAATTCAGTTCCATTGAATAAATCTGCCCCCCCATATCAGACAGTGCTGTAACAATGATATTGATGCACTTGTTTAGTACCTTAAAATCAAATCCTGAGCACTCAATAAAAACATCCTTGGTTTTTTCAGATATTTTTCCTGTATCATGAGAATTAATTATAGGCGGCATACTCAATATTTTATTATTAACATCTTTGAAAAATGGGAATTTAATTTTTCCTTCAAGTAAATAAGCATATTCCCTTCCAGTAGGATGCTGTGATAGTATCTGCAATCCTGTAATTTCTTTAGGAAATTCAAGAGGCCTGAACTTTATTTTTTTTGGATCCTCAGCAAAAAAAGTTATTGGGGTCTTTATCTTTTCATAAGGATATATTCCTATTGCTACTTTTTTCCTATTTCTTCCAAAGGTAATATGCAATTTTTCCTGTATATCAATTACTTCCTTTATCTTTTCATCATCAAATTTCAGATTCTTGACAATAGCACACGCAGTATACGGCCTTACATCTTTTACTGAACTTTCAATTATTACTTTTTCCCCTGATTTTTTTATTTCATATTTCTTTAAACCCCTTTTAACCCCTATGAAAGAACTGAATGCTCTTGCTAATCCTTGCACAGATAGCAAATCAGGCCTGTCCGGATTTATCTCTAATACAATCTCTTTGCTGTTCAAATCATCAACAGAAACACCCATAAGACTAAGTCTGTCTTTTAGTTTTTCATTTTCTAGTTTCTTGCCAACCAGGTTCTCAAATATCTTTTT
>JAGVZV010000010.1 GCA_018302265.1 Candidatus Woesearchaeota archaeon
GTAAGTAAATCTTGAGTTACCTCCTTCTATAACAGAGCCATAAGGCTCGTATTCTGTTAATTCAGTAACATTTCCTGTTTCATTTGTAATTAAACTTGTGCTTCCCAAATGATCTGAGTGATAAGCCTTTAATCTTGAATCAGTTCCATTTTCTGCAATCAATCCAGAATCATCATAATAATATACTTCATTAAAGGTTCCTGTAGAGTTGACTATCTGTATAAAGTTTTTATCTATATAATAAATCTCCTGTGTTAATTGCCCTGACTCATAAACCTTTTTTAATACTCTGTTTTCTTCATGGTCATAGAAATATTCTTCCAATATATTTCCATTCTGATTATCTTCTCTGACTCTGAACAACTGATTGAAATTATTATACTCAAAATACTTGTCTTTACCCTGTATCAGATTCCCATTGGCATCATACTCTAGATTATATTCAATAGCAAGAACAATTGAAGTATTTACAATAAGAAAGATAGTTAAAATAACTGATGTTTTTAGTATTATTTTATTGTTCAATTCACACCCTCTTTATTTTATATCTAACTAAAAAAATTACCAATCCAATTAAATATAGCTGAAAATAATGATTTTAATGAGTTGACTAGACTACCCCTATCAACATTAGCAACAGCTGCACCAGTAATTGAATTAGATTGTGCATTTTCTGTATTGGTTTCTGGCTGGTTTTGTTCAGATGATTGTTCTTTCACAACTGATTCTGTTTTGTTTACAACAATTGGATGATTTCTTGAACCTCCACCACCTCCAGAAGAAACACTGGCTCCTGTTGGTGCTGGAGCAACATAAGGATTGACTATTATACTCCATACCATACCATTACTGGTTAGTTCATCTGAAACATTAAGCTTTAATATATAATTGCCTGCATCACCTACTATTGGAGAAAATACAAAGCTTTCTGAATTAGATTGCTGCACCAAACCAAAATTGGTACTGGAAGATTGAATATTCCCGCAATTAGGATACGAATCCCATTCTTCATCATCAGCAAGAGACGGGTCTTTTGTAGTTAACTGTATTATAGATTTGTCTAATAAACTCATCTTGTACAGCTGTTTATTATTTTCATATACAATCTCATCATTTGATATCCAGCAGACATAATTAAATGATTGTATAAAATTCTGTGGTGTTCTCTCAATCAAAGCATTTTTATCTGTTCCGTCAGAATTCATAACCCAAACTCCTTCCCCGCCTTTTACATCTACAGATTTATGCTCCAGTCCAGAGTATAACCATTGTTCCGGCGGTATTTGCACTATTTCCCCTCTTACATGGACCCAGCCATCAAATATGTACAATGGCTCCCATGTTTTTCCTGGATCTCCCTCTCTATAAACATATTTTTTGTAGATATATGCAACCTTAGCCCCATCAGGGCTTACAGAAGGGTAATTATATCTTTCACTAGAATTTACAGGATCTCTGTAAGTTAACTGTACCTGACTGCTTCCGTCAGAATTCATAACCCATACCATCCTATTATAAATGGAATAGATTTTACCGTCATTAGAAACAAAAGGATCTCTAAATGAATCCAGTGCTGTTATATTTTCTGGAAATTTTTGTGTTAACTGCAATTGATTGCTTCCGTCAGAATTCATAATCCAGATTTCACCCTTGTTCTCATAAATAATTTTATTGTCCTGTGTCCATGAGGGACGATTAAATAACCATGTAGTGTTTGCTGGAACTTTCTCGGTAAGCTTTAATTGATTCCTTGTGAATACAACTTTGTTTGTGCTGGTTATATCTCCTTGTGTTACTTTATACAATCCCCAACTATATATTAAATCTGTTTCAGGACCTGATTCTTGAGTAAATTCTTGAGTGCTCCCTTCATTCATCACAACATTTAAATCTTCAGGAGAATAAGAAGTGATTTCAAGACCATAAGAAATAGCAAATAATAATAAAAATACGACTAAAAAAGGGATTATTTTTTTCATTTTCTAACCCACTTAAAGTATATTCTACAGTATATAAATATTTCTATCACAAAAGACCCAAGTAAAAATTTAATATAAAATATCCTTTTTATTATATAAATCTTTTTAAAACACTCTTATATCAAAATAACATGGAAGATTTTGCTATTACCTATGAATCTCTGTATGATATGCTAAGGAAGGAGAAATCACAGGAAGAGCTGCAAAAGCTAGATCCTAATTTCTTTTCTTTTGTTGCTGAATATCTTAACACCAAAAAACAGATTCTTGAATCCCAGGAAAGCAAGGACAGCATATTTGCCTCAGCAGAAATACAAAAAACAAGAAAGCAATTAGAAAACTCACAAAAAATACTAAAAGAGCTGTATGAGAGGCGTGAAAATAAGATAATTCAAATGGCTCTTTTTTCATCCAGGTCCGAATCGAGATTTGACAGTGAATTAATGCTTAAGGAAGAGCAGGAATTATTCGGCTCTGTAATAAGCACTCTAACCAGCTTTAAAACAAGCATTTTAGACAATCTGATAAGAGGAAAACTTCCGGTAATAGAACAATCGAAATCAATAAAAAGCCAGGATATTGATAAAAACAGCAGATTAGTAAGGTTTATTAATGCTGTTCCAAAGTTTGTAGGAGATGATTTAAACATATATGGCCCTTATGAGGAGCATGATGTTGCTAATCTTCCTGAAAAGGTGGTAAAAGTCTTAATAGACCGCAACAGAGCAGAAGAAATAAAATGAAATTCCCAAAGCAAATCAAGGATTATTGCAAGCACTGTAAAAAAACTACTTTACAGAAAGCCACGCAATTAAAAACAGGCACTAAAAGGGGAGCCTTAAAGCGCGGTTCTATACAAAGAGCCAGGAAAAGAGGTCTTGGGAGAGGTGTTGGTAATCTGGGGAGATGGGGCTCAAAGCCAAGTAAGCCAAAGAGGTCTGGATTTAAGGGCGGAAGCAAGATGGCTGCCTTTAAACTGACATGCAGCGTGTGCAATAAGAGCAAGAATCTTGTATTATCAAGATCTAGGAAGGTTGAAATGCAATGAAAGAGCCAAATTCAAAATTTATCAAAGTTAAATGCAATCAGTGCAAGAATGAGCAGATAATTTTCGGAAAAATCTCATCCAATGTCAATTGCCTTGTCTGCAATTCTGTGCTAGCCGAGCCAACCGGAGGAAAGTCAAGAATAAAAGCCAAGGTTTTGGAGGTTCTTGTATAATGTTTTATAAGAAGAAAGGAATCCCGCAAGAGGGGGATATTATTTTATGCACAGTTAAAAACATCTTATCCCATTCTGTTTTTGTTGATCTAGACGAGTATGAGCATCTTGAAGGCATGCTGCATATTTCAGAAGTAAGCCCAGGAAGAATAAGAAATTTGCGTGATTTTGTAGTACCAGGAAAAAAGATTGTGTGCAAAGTCATACAGGCTCGAGATGAGAAGCACATTGATATTTCTCTGCGCAGGGTTCCAATGAATATCAGGATAGAAAAAATGAATGATTACAAGCAGGAACTAAAAGCAGAGAGAATGCTTGAGTTCATTGGAAAGGGCTTGAATTTAACAATTGCAGACATGTATAAAAAAGTGGGAGAAAAAGCAATTGCAGAGTATGATACTTTGACAGCATTCTTCCAGTCTGTTCTTGATGATAATTCTATATTAAAAAAATTAGATGTGGAGGATAAAATAGCAAAGCCTCTTTTAGAAATGATAAAAGAAAAGATTAAAACCCCTGAGGTGGAAATTTCAGGAACTTTGGTATTGCAATCTTATAAAGAGGATGGAATAAAGGTTATTAGGCAGGCTTTAACCAGCGAGTTAAAGGATGATACACACATCAATTATCTCTCTGCACCAAAATACAGGATAGCTGTAAAATCAAGCGATTTCAAAAAAGCAGAGAATATCCTTAAAACAAGCGCAGACAGAATAATAGAAAATGTTAAGAAAAATGGCGGTACAGGAGAATTTGTAAGAAATGCGTAAAATACTAAAATGCTTAGGATGTGATATTTATACTATGGAAGAAAAATGCACTAAATGCGGCTCTAAGACATTTGATACAAAACCCGCCAAGTTTAAAATGGATGAAAAATACAGCAAATACAGAAGGATATATAAGGAGGAATTAAAAAATGCCGTGGACATTTAAAACTCTTAAAAAGATAAAATCAAACAAGACAATACTAATAGAGGGATTGCCTGGAATGGGCAATGTAGGAAAGATAGCTGTCGATTTTATAATAGATGATCTAAAAGCAGAAAAGGTGTATGATGTTGTTAGTTCTAAATTTCCACACTGCGTTTTTGTTAACGAGGATAATCTGGTTGAATTGCCAACTATTGCAGTTTATTACAAAAAATTAAAGGACAAAAATATATTGTTAATAGCAGGAGATACCCAACCACTTGATGAAACCTCCTGTTACGAGTTTTGTAATGAAGTTTTAAATTTGTGTAAAAAAAATAATTGCAAGGAGATTATAACCCTTGGAGGTGTTGGTCTTCCAAGAGAGCCGGCAAAACCAAAGGTTTATTTGACTGGAAATAATAAAGAGATCATAAAGAGATATAACCAAGCCAAGAGGCTAAATGGTCTTGTCGGGCCAATTGTAGGTGTTTCTGGATTGCTTGTCGGACTCGCGAATAATGTTAAAATACCTGCAATTAATATAATGGCAGAAACACTTGGACATCCAAACTACATGGGTATTCGCGGTGCTAAAGAGATATTGTATGTTCTTGAAAATAAATTAAATCTCGGTCTGAATCTTAAAAGATTAAACAGAGAAATAAAAGATTTGCAAGATGGCTTATCACAGCTTGAAGATATAGAAGGCATCATTCCAGAAAATATAAAAGAAGAAAAGGAATTTGATAAAAGTTATCTAGGATAAATTATTTTTTTCAAAATGCTTTACTACTTTCTTCATTTTTTTAGCTAGAATCTTCTTAACCTTTTGAGTTTCAGTATTAAGTTCTTTTGGATGGACTAGCTTCTTTTTGGATAACATCCTTTTTAACGCATTTTGTTCTGCAATGATTTCTAGCAATAGTTCTGTTGTAAACTCTTCAAATGAGTATTCATTCTTCTTGATTACTTTAATTATGTCTTTGGACAGTTTTACCCTATCAAATTTAATTGTCATATCAGAACGATAATTTAAGTCTTTAAATTTTTTGCTATCAATTTTTAAAACTCAGCCAGTGATTTTTGAGAACCCTCGTCAGACAATAAAGGAATTCCATAAACACCATCATATCCCGGTTTTACTTTTATTTTTCCTTCTCTGTTCCTTATTATCAATTCAGCAAGTTCCATGAAAACTTTTTGTTTTAATTCTTCAAGTGGAGCATTCAATAATACATCAAACTCGGATTTTCCATCTGCTAATTTGTGATATTCATTCCATACTGCTTGTGTAGCTATTGCCTTTTTTGTTGTTAGTGATATCAGCTCAGATAATGGAATTATTCTTTTGAATGGAACAGCGTTTTCTGGCTTGAATCCTGCTGGTCTATCTGCTAGTTCTTCCACTCTATTTTCTACACCAATAGTTAATTTATTCTTGCAAACAGGGCAGATATTGTTATGGTTTTTTGATTCTTTTGGAGAAAAAACAATATTACAAGCCCTGTGGCCATCATAATGATACTTCCCATAAGCAGGATCTACGTCTATTGTTTCTTTTATTTTTTTATTCCTTATAGCTTTTATTAAATTGTCATAAGTCGGTTTTGTATCAAAGACAGTGACCTCTCTTCCTATTCTCCATGGCCAAAAACTATGCATGTCTGAAAAAGAAACAATTGCCTTGCTATCTAACTCAGAAATTCTCCAATTCATTTCAGGATCGCTTGATAATCCTGTTTCAATAGCATGAATGTTCTTCACCTGATCTTGAAAGCAATCTTTTAATGAGTTAAAACCCGAATTGGAACCAAAGACAGAAAACCATGGGGTCCATATGTGAGCAGGTATTATCTCTATTCTTTCATCTATCTTTTTCATTTCTTCTGTAAATTCTGGGCAGGGAATCTTAAAAATTGGTCTTCCATCATAATCAAGCCTCCCTTTTTTTCCTAAATAACTAGTTATTTGATCAACTGCTTTTGAATCCGGAGCAAGAACAACTAAATGGACTCTCCTTCCCTTGTCTCCTTGGGTGTATATCAATGAAACTTCTGTCTGCCATATAAAATTAAAGTCATTTTTTGTCTTTAAAATTCCATCTTCCTCTTTTAATTTTTCTTTTAGCTCTTTGTACCATAAAGGGTGGGTAAAATCTCCTGTGCCCAATAAATTAATCCCCTTTATCCTTGCATATTTTTCAAGATTTTCTATATTGATCTGCGTACTACAAGCTCGCGAGTATCTGCTGTGTATATGTAAATCTGCTACTATCATAATAAAATAAAAAAGAAGAAATTAATAAAGATATCTAAAGTGTTTTATATATCTTTATGTCTTTAGTTGTTTCTGATATGTATATATAACTAAGCTCAATATTTAATTTATCTGCATATACATCATCAACCTTTTTCCAGCATGTTAAAGTATAGCTGCTTGCTCCTTTGTCTCCAGCAACAAGAGTGAATTCTCCTTTGCTTGCCTCTGCTGAACCGCATTTAACATTTGTTGGCGCAATTACCTCATAACTTACTTTATTTTTCTTGTCCAGGGCTTTAATGCTATCTTTATCTAATTCATCACAATTAGAGGTTACAGAATAAACATTTCCATCGCCATTATTCTCAATTTTTATACTGAATTTTACTTGGTCGCTTCCTCTTGTTTCTTCTGTTATGCTTGTTATTTGTATAGGTGCGCTAGAAACATCTCCACTTGCTATTTTTTCTCCTGTTAGAGAACAAATTTCTGTTCCTACTTTTTCCAGGGCTTTTGACCTCATGCAAACACCCGAGAATGCACTTGTTTTGTATGGATAACATACCTTTGCTCTTAATGTATAACTGATATCATTTCCAACTACAGGTTGAGCATATTTCATACTTCCAAAAATAACTTCTTGCTCACTTCCCTCTGGATTTATTGAACTAACACCCTTTAAAGGCCCACTAGTTCCCTTGTATGTTTTAGCGCTGGATAATCCAAAATTAGCAAGGTCAACACCAAATAATTTTACCTTTGTTTCTCCAGCATTTAGATCATCTTCTCCCTTGTTTTGTAGAACAACATTGACTGGAACAGAATCTGATTGCTGGAACTCTGAAACCATTGTATCTTTGAAAGAAATTTTTACACCCTCGGTTCCACCACTAAATGTTCCTCCTGTACCTGTAGGTTCTTTAGTCCCGCACTGTGCAGCCATAAACATGATAGAAATTACTATAATCAATCCTAAAATCTTTTTATCCATCTTATTTACCTCCTTCTTTGCCTATTAAATTTATTGGATTTGTTGATGTTAGTATATTATAACCATAATCAAGAGTTATTTCTAGAGGTACCATCCTATATGGTTCCTCCATATCAACAGATGCTTCGCATTTAATAGTTTTTTGGTTTTCTTTTAGCAGTATTTTTCCATCTTCCCTGGTTGGATTGCACTTAAAACTGTTTGTTTCTCCAACTAAATTAATGACCATATCAATTACAGGATCTGTCTCTTCTCTGCCCTTTAAGGATTTCTTATTCTGCACTTTTCCAGAGCCAACATTGCTTATATCAAAAGTAAGCATAACAGAAACCTTGTTCTTGCCTAAAGGAACCAGTCTCTTTTCTAGATTTGATATTTTTACAGGAGCATCATTGTTTTCCACTTGCTCTTTTGAGTCCACGTCGCATGTTACGCCTCTTGTTTCTGCTTCTATATCCCTCTTTATGCATATTTGCGATGTTGATACTGTCTTATGCGGATAACTCAATTCAGCAAATACAGAAGTACTCATAGTGCCGTCTATTTTTTCATACAAATAAGTTTGATCTTCTCCTGGCCAATAAACTCTTTTATCTGAAGGCAGTACATCATTTCCAGATAATTCAGCAGCATCCAATTTTATGCTCTTGCAGGTATTGGATGGAACGCCGTTAAAATAATCACCTAGTTCATCAAATATGCAAACAAAAACATCCTTTTTTTCCTGCGCATAATTCTTAATGTTCAGACCCACCCTGAAATTTTGCTTTTCATATAATTCTAATGGTGGCTGGTTTGTCAAGAAGTTAATTGTTACAGCATCATTCTGTGTTTCTCCCTGCTGCCCTGGAAGAGTGCACGCAGCAGAAATTAGCAAGATTATACTTAATAATATTATTAATTTTTTCATTCTTCTACCTCTAGTTCATTTGTTTGTGTTTCTGAATCTACAATTGTTATAGTGTTAGCATCGCTCATCTCGTATATATAACTTGCTTTTACATTTACCTGCGTTCTTGATGCAATCTGTTCGGCGCTTGTTACAATGAATGGACACGAGAATTTGAACTCACTTTTGTATTGTTTTATGCATTGATCTATTGTTACATCTGATTTAAACGGGGTCAGCGCCTTTAATTTTTCTAGTGTACTACTAGAACTACAGTCGATTTTTGTTTCTTCCAGTGCTGGTGCTTTTAAGACATACCCATAGCTTGTTAATGCAAAATCACAGAATTTATTGTCTGTTAGTAATTCTATTCCCTCTGTCAATCCTATCACTACGCTGTTAAGTGATTTTATGCTCCCGGGCCAGTTTTTTGTTAGAATTATTTTTAACTCGTGCTGATCATTTTTATAAAATGGCTGGCTCTCGTCAGAACCAACTCTTAGCGAAGCAGGACCCTCGCTAACGTCCCAAGTAGGTTCGCGTATCTTATCATCTGGTTCGTATGTCTCTTTTATAAATGGTTGCCAACCTATAAACTGGGAGTATGAAAATCTTGGGGTAAATCTTAATACCTTAAGATCAGATGTTTTTTTGATGCTGGTCTTTTCCTTTACAGCTTCTACATCAGTTGCACCGCTATAATATAATATCTCACTAAATCCATGCTTGAATTCGCACCATACTGGGAAAATATAATTTTCTTGGTTGGTTATTATCCTGTCTTCAGGATTTACTACAACTTCTTTTGGAGTTTCAATATCTGTGTAATCCTCGAGATAGCAAGCATCTCTAAAATCAAGACTGATATCTTCGTCCTCCGGAGTTTTAATGACTTTTACAAGCGCCCTTGCTCGTATTGGTTCGTTTAATTGGTATACTTTTTTGTCTGGTGCAAACTCCTGTATTTCTATACCAAAAGCTTCTTTTACTGTCCTTGTTGTTCCTGAGAAGCCAACTGCGTTTTCTTCTTTATAAATATTCCCTGAAGATATAGAATAAATCTTATCAGCTGCATTTACTGCAAAGTCTAGCAAACCAATACGTTCAAGTCCAACAGCTGCATATTCTGGTATTTGCCCAGTTATAAATGCAGACCATATTATTGATAATACTATATATGCAACAAATAAACCAGCGAAAAAACCCAAGAATTTAATGATTCTTCTTACAATTCCAAAACCCAGCGAAAAACCACCCCCTGCTCCCTCTCTAGATACACTTTCTACTCCTCTGCCAACACCTCTTATTCTTCTACCAAACCAGAATGCTACTCTTTTTTTCTTGCTGGGTTTTTCTTCAGAATTTCCTTCTTCAACCATAAAATAACCTCTTTATTCTACTCTTATTTCCAATAACTTGATATCAAAAGTATTCTTTGGGACTATCTTTATGAAATTATCCCCTTCGTTTACGTACTCGCTGATATCCTTTGAAAAAGTATCATCACTTGTGTCTAAAGAAAATTGTTTATTATTAATTACAATGTCTGCTTTTTTGGAGGTTCCATCCAAATTCAATCTTAATATAACGCTGGAAATATCACTGACAATATTATCCATTTTATCCTCTGAAACATCAAAGTGGTATGTCGGATTGGATTTTTCTTTTAGTTCGTTTTCTATCTTTATCTGGCTAAACTGGAAATCTCCGTTTCCTATCATGAATGTCAGTAAATTAGTTCCTTCTTTTACATCTGCTACTGATAATTCAACATCCTCAGGACCGGCAATGCACGTTACAAGCTTGGATAATACTTCTTTTTCATTTAGATATATCCTCAGGTCTGTTTCTGTATCCAATTTATTGCAATAAATATTATACCTTAATGTTGATTTTTGTAGGCTGTTTTTCTCGTATTCAGGTATTGAAAAGCTTCTGTCTTCTTTTGAGTTTATTATCTGATACGATTCTTTTATTCCAACGTCTTCTAAGTTGTAATGATTCTTAATAAAAAACAAGATTCCTGGATTTGATGCTTTTATCTCTAGGACATTGTTCTTTTTCAAATAATTAATAGGAAGATCAATTGTTTGGGCTCCATCCAATTTATTATCAACGATTATGTGATCATTCAGCCATACTTCCAGATTTCCCTTGCTGTCCTTAACAGAAAAAAATAGTATTATTGATTTTAGATTTGACAAGTCATCTATTGGAAATGTGAGTGTTTTTGGCTTGCTTGAGAACAGGCTCTTGCTTATTTCTATTGAGCTGGCAAGCAGTTTCGTGCTGGGTTCAGTCTTGATAAAAATATTCACAGGAGATATATCATGGATTATGTTATTTTCTTTTGTACTCTGATTTAGAATCTCTTCTCTTTGTGCTGGTGGCAATAATAAGATGTATAAAATCATGAATAATGCTATTAATAAGATAAGAACAGCTATTCCAGCGCCACCCTCTTGGCCTCTCTTGTTTTTCATGATAATACAATAAGTTAAGTATATTTAAAATTTACTAATACAAGTTTTTAACGAATTTTAGCAGTTTTGGTTGTTTTATAGCTAATTTAAATAGTATTTGTGATGGAAAATCGCGGTCTATTGTTGAGATAACTCTCTTAAGTCCGTTCTGATTAACCATATCTAGCAACTCATTGTAGTCACTTTGAGAGAAATTATTCATCATCCTACGTATCAATAATCCGTATCTAAGCTCTTTTCCTATCCTTTTTTTCCATAATGATTGATAATCCAAGTTTTCAGTTATTGCTCTTGCTAGTTCTTCTGATGCCATCAACCCCTGTATAATTCCTCCGTATGTTGTTGGCTTGACCATTGTTGCTGCATCCCCAACAAGATAGACTGAATCTGTTTGAGTGTTCATGTAAGGATTGTATACTGGAATTAAACCAGATTGATATTCCAGGGTCTTATATCTCCTGTCTATTCTTTTTAGAAAATCCTTGAAATGAGATTTTGCATTGCTCTTTGCTGCTATCCCCACCCTTGCTATATCTATTGATTCAGGGACAATCCACCCAAAATAGTGTGGATGTAAATGAAATTCTACCAGACCTTTTTTGAAACTGCTGCTGATTCTTGCCTGCAATCCAATCACAAAATCCCTTTTCCCGTACAATCCAGACACCTTTGCAACTCTGGATAGCGGTCCGTCTGCTCCAACAATTATGTCTGTTTGGTATGGTTTTCTATCCTCAAAGATTACATATGGTTTTTTAAAATCAACAAACTTATGGTTTAGATACAAATTAGCCCCGGCTTTTTGTGCCCTCTTTATCAAAAATCTGTCAAATCTTGCCCTATCAATAACCAGATTTGGATTTTTTAGTTTTATACTTATACTGTTATTGTTCGGGGAGAATACTTCTACCTGATTTATTTTATTTACCAAGAATGTTTTGTCCAGAGGGATTATCTTTTCTATCGCACTTGTAACTATGCCAGTGCACTGAACAGGCTCTCCAATTTTAGAATGTTCCTCAAAGATGTTTACTTCATGGTTGCTTTTTGCCAATAAATAACCCGTGTAACTTCCGGCAGGGCCAGCTCCAATAATAGATATCATAAACTTTTTTATTTTTAATAACCTTTATAAATCTAGTGATTTTTTAACTACTAATGATAGAATATTTTTTAGTCCTAGTTGCTTTGGCGTATGTTATAGCTGCAACAATTTTTGATGTTAAAACGCGTGAGGTTCCAGACTGGTTAAATTTTTCTTTTATTGCAGTTGCAATATTTGCAAATTTAATGTATTCTCTAATGACCAAAGAATGGAGTTATATCATATACTCTCTTGTTGGATTAGTAACTTTCTTTTGTCTTGGAAGCTTGATGTATCATGCTGGTCAATGGGGTGGCGGAGATGCTAAATTACTTATAGGCTTAGGAGCAATTATACCCACATACCCAAAAATATTATTGAACTATTTTAATCCTAACCTTAACATACCCTTTTTAGTCATACTTGCTTTTAACATCCTGATTGCAGGTGGTTTTTACGGTCTGGTATTCTCTGTAGGTATTGCAATTAAAAATAAAAACAAATTCTCAAGAGAGTTTAAAAGTATACTAAAATTAAATCAAAAAAGAATACTTTCTGTTTTATTGATTTTACTGCTTGCATTCTGTCTGGCTATACTATTTGAAATATCTGTGATAGTAATTCCATTTATCTTAGTAGTCTCGTTTATAGGTCTAACATTCTTGTTCATCAAGGCTGTTGAAAATAGTTCTATGTACAAGCTAATAGATGTGAAATATCTTACAGAGGGAGACTGGGTTGTTAAAACAATCAAATCCAGGGGAAAAATTGTTTATAGTCCAAACCTGCTCGGGATAACCAATAAAGAAATATCAAAATTAAAAAAGAGCAATATCAAAAAAGTATTAGTAAAAGATGGTTTGCCCTTTGTACCCGCATTTTTAATCGGTTTGCTGATATCCCTGGTATGGGGAAATATATTTTTATTAATATTTTAAGGAATTCTCTTATCGAGGTTGTATCGTTTAAGAATTTCTTTTATGTCTTCTTTTGGTTTTTCTTTTACTTCAACTTGTTGAGGAGGAACATACTCCATCCTTAGCAAATTTTGGACATCCCTAAATTCTTCATCAGACAGTTTTTTTGTGTTCCATGTAAAATTAATCCCGTCATTTTCCTGCCTGGGGATTATATGGATCATAACATGGTCTGATTTCTGGCCTGCTGCATAACCAGATGCAATATATACATTAAATCCCTTTGCCTTTAGCGAACTTACTATTTTATTCCCGATTTTATTCATAATCATAAATAAGTGGGATATATCCTCCTCAGGCAGATTTGAAAGATATTGATAGTGCTTTTTTGGGAATAAAAGAACATGCCCTGCATTGGCCGGATTTATGTCTAAAACAGCAATTACTTTCGGATCCTCGTATATCTTCTTAGTTTCTATCTTTCCAGAAGCCATGAGACAGAATGGACATTGTTTTTCTTTTAGCGCTGCTACTTCCTCTGGATTGAGAGAAGAAATAAATTCATTCACTTTCTCTTTCTGCTCTTCCGGAGAAAGATTAATCAATTCCTGCTCTAGCTCACTAAGTTTTTCTTGGCTTAACATTTTATCCTATTGCTCTTCTAACGTCACTTACTTCCGCGCTTTCAACACCATCTATATTTCTGATGCTTTCCTCTAATGAGTCTGTACTTCCCTTTTTTTCATCCATGATAAATATCAGATTAAGTGCTTTTATACCAAAAGCAATTGGTTCTATTTCCACTTTGCCGACATCACCGCCAAATTTTGTTATTTCTTCAGTAGCTTTATTCTCTATTGCCTTTAGATCAACATCCGGTGATTCAGGCATTATTTTGATTGTAACAACAATTGTAGCCATCTTAGTTTGGTCCGCTAAATCCACAGCTTAAACACTTGTATCTTACAGCTGTTTTTCTGCACCTATTGCACCTTGCTATTATCTCTTTACTGCAGCTAGGGCATTTGAATGCAGTCGATCCAGTATCGACCCTAATATCTTCTTTGCATGAATTGCATTTAAGTTCTTTTTCCATATGATTTCAGATAAGAAAATCTTTATAAACATTTTGAATTTGGATTGAGCATGAAAGACTACCCTTCTAAAGAGATTGATGTAGAGGGTTTGAAGAAAGACGGATTGTCTTTTGATATGCATTTCCATACCAGTTATTCTGATGGCTCTGCTGATATAGATACTGTTGCCAGAATATGCAAAAAGAACAGGGTTGGAGTTGCTATAACGGACCATAATGAGATTCGCGGTTCAGTACTCGCCTCTGCTGAAGAGATTAACTTAATCCCAGGTATAGAAGTAAGAAGCTCAGAGAATATGGACATGCTTTTTTATTTTTATAAGATTGGTGATCTTATCGAATTTTATAATAAATACATAAAACCCAATAAAGTAAAGCCGTGCTATGCAGGCCTAAAGATAAGCGGATCTGATTTGCTGGATTGCTCAAAAAAATGCAATGCTATATCCTCTGTCCCTCATCCATTCACTTTTTACCACAGTCTTAAATCTGCCAATAAACTCTACATAGAAAAGGGTCTTGATAAGTTTGATTTGCTTAAAAAATTTGATGCTATTGAAGTCATGAACGGCCATCTATTAAAAAAGATGAATATGGCTGCATTTGAATTTGCAAATAAAAATAACAAGGCATATACCGCCGGAAGTGACGGGCATGTTAGGTTTGATCTAGTATACTATTACAGCGGCAGATTGCCAAGAATTATTGTATCCAAGGGATGGGCTTTCAGGAAGCATGCTTCGCATCCGTTATATTATTTTAAAAGATTTCTCAGTTTTGGCAAGAGAAAGATAGTGCATGTTAATAAAAAGCTTTAAAAGAATTAGGTTCTTTAATATATTACGCTCCTATGGTGCAATGGATTAGCATGAAACCTTGCGGTTATATGCAAAAAGGTTTTGATCAGGGTTCGAATCCCTGTAGGGGCATTATTTAATTTCAAATCCTGGCGGAGGCATCTCAATCAATTGTTTTTAATTATATACTGATTTTTATTCATGTTTTACTTAAGATATATTTATAATCTTTAATACCTTTACCTTAAATATGAAAATAGCTTTGTTCACAGATACATTCATCCCAAATATAAATGGCATAGTCACATCAATTTTGAATTCATCAAAAATTCTTGCGAAAAAAGGGCATAAACTGTATATTTTCACTTCTGAGCCAAAGGATAAGAATTTCAAAAAACCAAATCTGGGGAAAAATATTTTTGTATTTTACTATCCAATAACCAACATCATAAAATATCCTGATTTTCAGCTGGCTGTTGCTAACCCATCCAATATATTATCTAAGATAAAGATGATACAGCCAGATATAATACACATACATACGCCATCCATACTTGGCTGGGAGGCGCTGATTGTTGCTAAGATGTATAAAATACCTGTTGTTGGTACATACCATACACTTCTCCCGGATTTCTTGAAATACTTGCCAATGAATGTGAATAAATCCGATTTTGCCAAGCAATTTACCTGGGGTTATACCAGAAATTTTTACAACAGGTGCGATCTTGTTACAACACCATCAATCGCAATGAAAAAGGAACTTAAAAAGAACGGAATAAAAAAGGTTACATTCCTTTCTAATGGAGTTGACATTGAAAAATTTAAAAAAATTAAATCAAAAAAGAATGGAAATGTAATACTCCATGTTGGGAGGATAGGTTATGAAAAGAATATAGATATAATCTTAAAAGCATTCCATGAACTTTTTAAGACCAATAAAAAGGTCAGGTTGGTGATAGCTGGAAAAGGTCCGGCTTTAGAGAGCCTGGTCTCTTTATCCAAACAATTAGGAATGTCCAAAAATGTGGAATTCTTGGGTGCCATAGATCACGATAAACTTCCTCGGTTATACTCGTCTGCGGATGTATTTGTAACTGCATCCACAGTTGAAACCGAGGGATTGGTCATACTCGAGGCAATGGCTTCTGGTCTGCCTATTGTGGGTGTAAACAAATTAGCCATACCTTACATAGTAAAAAATGGAAGGAATGGATTTCTGGTAAAAGTTGGTGATTATCAAAAAATTTCTGAATCTATCAACAAATTGCTTAAGAATGAGAAATTAAGGGTTAATTTTGGAAGAGAATCACAAAAATTAGTTAAAGATTTTTCACTGGGAAACATTATAAAAAAATTAGAGAAAATATATTGCTCATTAATATAATGCACTAATTCTCATTCCTCATCATTAACATTACTAGTGCGTGCCTTACCTTGCTCGATAAATTTATACCAAGCATAATAAATAAGTACGCTATACCAATTAGCATATACAAATAAAAATAAGTAGGATAGCTTAAAAAAGTCAGTAAAAGAATAATAATAAAAAAGAATATCTCGAATGTCAGTATTATCCTGGGAGTGTAATTTTTCAGCACTTTTCTGGCTTCCCAACCTTTGATGTCTTTTTCCATTATTCTCATTGCAAAAATAACTCCTACAGCCAGGCAGTAATACGCAATCAACAACAGATAAATTTTATTTTCTAAATTTGGGGTAACGAGTAAAATTCCCATCAGCAATCTCAAAAGGTGTGTTATTCCATTAAAGAATATATCCACATAAGCAATATGTTTTGCTATAGTCGAATAAATAATGTTTAAAATTATAAATGTTAAGAAAACATATACTATTTCCATGCCAAAATAAAAAAATGCCATTGTAAGTCCAAGAAGCACGAAAATTATAGAAAATATTTTTGCTGGTTTTAGGTTGATTCTTCCTGAAGGCAATGGGCGCTTTTTCTTAAGTGAATGTTCTGAATCCTTTTTAAAATCGAGTATGTCATTAAATGTGTACAACCCTCCATAAAGAAAAATATTAAATGCAATATATAACAAGAACAGGGATTTTATTAAAGCGTATGAAAACTCGGTTGAGAATGCTAAAGCACCTATTATCACCGGGATGAATGTTATATGATACTTAAATCTTATAAGTCTTATATAATCATAAAAACCCATTTTGCCATAACCTCATTATAATGCTTATTATAGCCCCCAAAATAAATCCTCCAATAACATCAATTGAATAATGATGTTTCAGATACACTCTCGAATATCCAACACCAAGAACAAGCAAGATGCTGCAAGCAAGCAATGCATAATCAAAATAATAAAAGTTGATCATTATTGCAAGCGCAGATATCCTTGCAGTGTGTATGCTCGGAAATGTGCCTGCATCATACTTTTCATATAGGCTTGTTCTCTTTCTTGGGATTGGCCTGTCAGAGGGATAGACCAATTTGATTATTCCACCAACTATTTCTGTTATCACAAGTGTAATAAGGATTAATATTGCCAGGTTAAAATTAAATCTGGAAACTATTATTATGATCAGAGCATAAAATAATGGAGTTCCAAACGAGGTCAGCGATGTAAAAAACTCATCCATGATATGCTTGTGCATGTTCATAACTTTCCTGTTTATATCTGCTTTATAAATTTTCTGATTTAATAAAAAATAAAAAAGAAAAGAATTATTCCTTTACATCCCTTATTCCACCTTCAGTTACCTGGAATATGGCTTCAGATTCCGGTAAGTGGGGCGCATCTACCACTTTAGCAACCCTTGTTCCTTTTTTCCCCTTTCTCAGATAACATCTAACAGTGGAATTGTGTGCTACTATATGCCCGCCAATTGCTGTAGTTGGATCTCCAAAGAACATGTCTGGCTTTGACATCACCTGATTTGTCACATAAACACATAGGTTATATGTGTCAGCTAATTTAAGCAAGGCATGCATATGCTTGTTTACCTTTTGTTGCCTGTCTGCTAAAGTTCCACGGCCAGTAAAATCTGCTCTGAAATGAGCCATAAGAGAATCAACTATTACTAATTTTACAGGAACACCATCTCCTTTTATTAGTTCTTCAACCTTTTCAACAAGCAGCATCTGATGGTCTGAATTAAAAGCTCTAGCTACTTTTATGTTTTTTAGCACCCCTTGTGTATCAAGTCCATTAGCTTCTGCAATCTGTTTTATCCTCTCGGGTCTGAAGGTTGATTCTGTATCTATCCATACACAAGCTCCCTCGCAACCACCCTTTTCTTTTGGAAGTTGCACTGTTACTGCTAATTGATGTGCTAGACTACTCTTGCCGCTACCAAATTCACCATAGCATTCTGTAATCCCTCCTGTTTCAACACCGCCTCCAAGAACACCATCAAATGCCTTGCTTCCAGTGGTTATTTTTATTACCTTAGCTCTTCTTTCAAGCAATTCATCACCTGATTCAAATCCCATATCTAATGAGCTTCTTGTTGTTTGGATCATCTTTCTGGCAACAGCCTCTCCAACACCAGCTGCTTCTGCTAGAACAGATGGGCTTGAAACAGCTATTGATAATAGAGTATCAAAACCTGCATCTTTTAATTTCTCTGCTGTTGCCTCTCCAACACCTGGCAACTCGCTAACGCACGTTATTCTTCTTGTGCTTTTTGCAATACAAGTATCATTTTTGGTAAATCATTTCTTCTCAGATTTATTACCTCATTTCTCCATTTATCCTCGTTTTTTGCTTTCCAACCCCTGCTTATACTAACTGTCTTAAAAGAAATCTCCTCTTTGTCTTTTTGTTTGGTATTCAGCCAAATAGCAGCCTCTATTAGGCCAGACCTAAACTTTTTTATTGGTCTATTTCCCTCCATTTTTATTCCTCCTTTCCTTTCGGATTTTATTTCATATAACCCCAAATAAGAAGCAAGTAACTCCGCTATTCGCCCCTTGTTTCATGGAGTTTAACTGTAGATGTAAGCACTTATTTATAAACCCTGCGCGCACACTCTGCAGTTTGCAGTTCACTACAATATCTATATTGTAGAATATACTTTTACCCTAAAAGTGCGGTTTGCGGGAATCGGACCCGCATTTCGAGATCTTTCCAACGTATGGGAATCTCGCATTCTACCACTGAACTAAAACCGCTTATAAAAC
>JAGVZV010000006.1 GCA_018302265.1 Candidatus Woesearchaeota archaeon
AAGAAAAACAACAATCCTTGAGGGTGTAGAAGAGATTGAAACAGAAGATCTGGTAAAAGAGCAGGATTTAGTAATAACACTGACGCATACAGGTTATATAAAATCAACTCCATTGGAAATTTACAAGCAGCAGGGTCGTGGCGGAAAGGGAATTATTGCTGCTACAACAAAAGAAGAGGATTTTGTTGAAGATCTGATAATTGCAAATTCCCATGCTCACTTATTGCTTTTTACAAACACCGGGCAGGTTCACTGGCTAAAAGCATATCAGGTGCCTGAAACAACAAGATATGCAAAGGGTTCAGCTGTTGTTAATCTATTAAACCTTGAAAAAGATGAGAGGATTACCTCTGTGATATCAGTAAAGAAATTCAGCGATGATAAATACTTGTTTATGGCAACAAAGAATGGACTGGTCAAAAAAACTTTCTTATCTGAATACTCAAATCCCAGAAAAGGTGGAATAATTGCAATTAATCTAAAAGATACTGACGAACTTGTTGATGTTAAGATAACAGATGGAAATAAAGTTTTGATAATAGAATCTGATTTGGGAAGAACCGTCAGATTCAATGAAGCTGATGTTAATCCTGTTGGAAGAAACTCCATGGGTGTTCGTGGCATCTCCTTGAGGGGATCAAAAGTTATTGGTATGGAAATATGCGATGCTAGTTTCTTATTGACAATAACAGAAAACGGATACGGAAAGAGAACAAACATAGAAGAGTACAGGCTAATCAGCCGTGGGGGTTCGGGTGTTACAGATATAAAAGTAAATGAAAGAAACGGAAAGATTGCAGGCATAAAAGTAGTCAATGAAAAAGACGAAATCATAGCAGTAACCAAGAGTGGCTCTTTGATAAGGATAAATATTTCTGGTATATCTGAAATAGGAAGAAACACCCAAGGGGTCAGAATTATGAAATTAGACCCCAGGGATAAAGTCATCAGCATAGCAAAAGTCATTAGTGAAGAAAAAGTTAAGAAAGATTTTACTTTAGGCGCTTATAAATAAGTTTTTTAATAAAAACCAATAAAAATAAACTAGCCAATCCTATTAGAAATATATTATAATCAACCTTTGTTCTTTTCTGAACTTTCTGTTGCGCTAGTTCTTCCTTTTGTTCCAGGACTCTTGTTTCATCACTTGCTGTTTCTGTTTGTTCCTGTTCTTCATTAGTTTCCTGTAATTCGTATTTTTGTTCTTTCTTTGCTCCACTAGAACTTCCTCCACCACCTCCACTAGCAGGAGAGGGTTGTGCAACTTCACTGATATTTTCTGTTATTGTCATATTAAAAAAGAATAAATCACTCATGGATTCATTTAGTGTAATATTCTTTTCTATGGTTGTATTTCCATAAGATAAAACCAATCTATGCGGGGTTTTATTTACAAATTCTGAATCTACAACTAAAAATTCACTTAAACTGATTACATCCCCGTCATTTATTATTATATTATATCCATTTGTCTGATTGAATTCGTAAACGCTTAAACTTGCATTATTCAGTGACTCATTCAACTGATTTTTTATGTAGAATTTAAAGCTGTGATTAAGATAAAAATCAAAATCTTCTTTGTCAAGAGCACCAGAAACATTTAAATCATTGCAAACTATTGTAAAATTATACTCTTTGAAGTTATTTATTTGCTTTCTAAACTCGTAAATACTCTTATTCTCATTAAAAGATAAATTGTAATTGTTATTTTCTAAATCAAGAGTGCAATTAGTATCTATAACTTGCATTTTTAGCGTTGGTTTTGCATAAAATATTATATTTTCCATATATTCCTTGTAATAATAGAAATCTTTTGTATTATCCAGGTCATCCCATGCCAAAAGAGATTCATTCATCATATTATCTATATATTTTGCAGCCCTAAACAAATCAATTCTTGGATAACTGGTATTTCCATAAACAATTCTAACACCTGATTCTTTCAGAATATCATGAATCTCATCAGGATTCAAGTCATAATCATATTTTTCTTTTGCATAATGTTTCAATACTAATGCAGCACCTGCAGCATGAGGGCTTGAAAAAGAAGTTCCTGAATACCTGTTGGTATAACTGCTTGGATTGCATAATGCATAAGGACCGATGCAGCTTGTTGTGTTGACATTAGACCCGGGAGCGAGTACGTCAAGTAAAACTCCTTTATTTGAATACGAAGCAATTGCATCACTTTTTGTTGTAGCTCCAACAGATGTTACATTTGCCAGGCAAGCAGGAGAGGAAATTCCTATATTAGACCCTGAATTTCCAGATGAGGAATCAATGAAAATTCCCTTGGAATAGGCATTATTTATGGCATTTGTTACTTCTATATTATCTAAATCACAGGATTCTCGGTCAGTATAAACATAGCCAGTCCCAAGACTTAATGTAAGAACAGAAATATTGTATTTTTCCTCGTTATCAATGCAGTAATTTATTCCCTTTATTAAATCTGAATAAGAACACTCTCCATTTCTATCACATACCTTGACTATCACAAATCTGGATTCTGGAGCAATTCCTGTTATTCCTCCAGAGGCTCCAACTATTCCTGCAACAAGAGTTCCATGTCCTATTTCATCATCAGCGCTGTCTGATTCTTCTGCACCATTGCAATAACCGATTCCGTCTCCAGGAATACCATCATCTGCAAAGCATCTTTCATTTAATATCCTTGATTTTAGATCATCGTGCCTATAAATTCCAGAGTCCAGTATACAAACAGAATCTGTACCAGTTACATTATTTAAATGTAGAAAACTGACATTAAGTATCTTTGTAGTGTCCTGCAGTGTTAAATTAAATTTAGAATCTAGAGAGATAGAATCAATATTTGGATTATCTAACAAATTACTTATTTCTTCCTTTTGCAGCTCCTTAACAACAAAATGATTATCCCTGAATTTTATTATCACTCTCTCTTTATCATGAGAATTTATTTTAAGCTTAACAAATCTGTTTTTAGCTTCAATTTTATCTATCATTCCATTATTGTTTGTATCATAAAATTTTGCGTCTTTTACATCCAGATTTTGAATAAATGTCTCGGGTACAGTGATATTCCCGTTTTCATTATAAATCACAAATCCAGTAATCCTTTGGAATGAGAAAAATCCAAGAATGATAATAATTAATGACGTTATCACAACTCTTTTGTTCATTATCAATGAAAATTTATTTAGTTTATAAAATTATCTTTTAATAGTGCCATAACCTATCAAGCGCCACCTATTTTCTACCCTTCTGGATATGGAAAACCTGTCTTCAGGAGAGGCACAAACAGGTCTTTTTAGTATCAGATGAATTTTATCCTTAGACAATTCTGAGACTATCCCTAGAGTAACAGCAGAATTAACATTTATCATAAGCCCCTCTCCTTTCTTGACTGGATCAACCTTCTGTTCTGTTTTAAGGCCGATTATTCTGTTAAACAATTTCACTTCTAAGCTTATTTCGTAATAAACAGGGGGCAGTTTGTTCATCAACCCAAGAATATTACCTGCAAGATTATCTGATTTTACTATGCTTGGATCCAGCTCTGTCAGTATTGCAATTGAACCGCCTGCAACAGCTTCTTTCACTGATTTTCCGCCTGTTTTGATGTCTGCTATTTTTGCTCTTACAGGATCCCATTTCTGTTTATGCTCGTCCTTTCTTATTCCAGGGGATATTTCTACCTCGTCTCCTACTTTTAGTACCCCCTGTTTTATCGACCCTCCAAGAATTCCGCCGAACAAATTCTTGATGTCGCTTCCTGGTTTGTTGATGTCAAAGCTTCTTGCAACATACATAACAGGATCTTTTTTTAAGTCTCTAACAGGTGTTTTAAGCTTGCATATCTCCTCCATTATTTTATCAATATTAATATTATACTTGGCTGATACAGGGATTATCGGAGAATTTTCAGCTATTGTTCCATTTAAAAATTTCTTGATTTCATTGTAATTCTTGATTGCATCATCTTTGGATACAGCATCAATTTTATTTTGTATTATAATAATATCCTTTATTCCTATCAGTGTTAGAGCCATTAAATGTTCCTCTGTCTGCGGTTGTGGACAGGGTTCATTTGCAGCTACAAGCAATAAAGCTGCATCCATTATTGCAGCTCCTGATAACATTGTTGCCATTAAAGTTTCATGGCCAGGAGCGTCTACAAAAGATACTCTTTTTACAAGAATGCCTTTTTCCTTGCATTTCTCGCATGTTTCATTTCTTGAGTATAAATCACATTTCTTGCAGTAATAAAAAGATGCATCAGCATAACCTAACTTTATTGTAATTCCTCTCTTGACTTCTTCAGAATGGATATCAGCCCACTTCCCACTAAGTCTTTCAAGAATTGTTGTCTTTCCATGGTCTACATCTTTGGCTTATAGAGATTTACTCTAATCATGTCCAATGAGACCAATGTTCAATTCTGGCTGTACAGATGTTTGTACTTCTTTATTTGCCTTAGATTCAACTTTTTTTGGTTCTGTTTTTTTTGCTACCATAATCTATTCTAGAAAAAGTGGATTTATAGTTTATAAAATTAACCTATTCCGGCGTATTATACTGAAAGATTACCTCACCAAATTCATTTAGAATCTCATAAGCTGAAACAGTTAGAGCACTTGAAGCAAAAGCATGTTGTCTATCATAGTATAAAATAACACGTTCTCCAACATTTATTCTGTGACAGCCATCAACCCAGATTGGTTTAGTTTTGGGTATCTCCGCTTTTTTATATGCCTCATCATTTAATTGCAATTCTAGAGTATACCATCTTCTTTGTCTTAATTCTGCATGTTTTACTATTCCTTCAATTTTAGACAGTTCTTTTTCCACAAAAATAGTATGTAAATGCAATTTATATAATTAATTATGGTTGGATATATATTCTGTAGAATTATCTATTTTTTAGCCTCTTCTTTCACTTCTTTTGGCTGTTCAGCAGGGAATAATTTTTCAGCATCGCCCTTTATGACCTTAAAATTAACCTGTATTATATCCTCAGCGATTATTCCGCCACGCACTGTTTTTCTTATCTTTGACCCGTGATCTTCAATCTTGATTCCAACGCTTTTTTTGTTTGTAAGAATTCTCTTCCTTGATGTGCTTGGGATATCAGCCCTCATCGGAAACCCGGTTGTATCAGAGCCTCCTGTTATTTCCAATTCTATTCCCTTCAATCCTATTAGTGAACCGTCTATTTTATCGCTTACCTTTTTTCCTATTAAACCAGAATTGTCAATGGCTTTTGCATAGCATTTTCCGTTTTTCAATCCAATAACTGATTTTATTTCCATTGTTAAGTTTTTCCCGAGGCTTTTTTAAAAAGGCTCAAACGCCCCATAAAGGATTGGTTTTTCTGTTGATTAGAGCTATTTCCTTCAGAACTTCAATTTCTTCACTATTTAAAAACTTTTTCAATTTCCTTAATTTCCTGAATTCCTGCTCTGTGATAAAGGAATATAAGACATCCTCCTCATTAATCTGCCTTCCAACAGTCACATCTGGCAGTGAAATAGCAACCTGCTTTCCGGATTTAGCCTCTGATATGTTCTCTTTTTCCAGTTGTATGCCTTTAACCTCTGTTAACTGCTTTCCCTCCTTGAATAACGGGCTTCCTGTTCTTATTGTACCAGCTACAACTTCGACACCAACAACAGCCGGATTTGACTTCCTGAATATGTAATCTCTCAGTATCTTTATTTTGCACGGCCTTGTTACATCTTCCAGCTCCTTTGCTTCTAATTTTTTCCTTTCTCCGTCCTGCCATTTTTTTAACTCGTCAATTATAGTGTAAATAATATTGCTTGTTATTGATCTAATATCGCGTGCTATTTCAGATTTTACATTGAATCCAATTATCACTTTATTCAATGGATCTAGTTCAGCAGATACCTCAGAAATATCCTTTTTTGTTATATCTCCTATATCTGCTTTTTTTATCTTGAATCCATTTTCCCTTAGTAATTTTATCAGTGCTTCTAATGATCCAAGAGAATCTGCCTTTATTGTCAAGCCAACATCATCTAAATCTACAAGGACTTCAGAAACTTCCTGCCTTATCTCTTCTTTGTCTTTTTCCAGATCACTGATAACCCTTAACGGCATTCCCGGGATTACATTGTCTAAATTAAGCGCTGATATCTTTATTCCAGAGGATGCATGGACCTCATTTTGTGATTTTAATCTTGATTTTTCAGGCTCAAACAATGCCTTTACTTTTGTTATTATTGGCTCGCTGAAGCTTCCTATTATGATATGATCATTCTTTTTTATAGAACCATCAAAAACAATGACATCCATTGTCTTTCCAAGGCCTTTATCCTCTTTTACCTCGAGAATAGTCCCCTTTCCAGGGCCCTTGATTTCTGTTTTTAGAGAATTTTCTAGGTATTTTTGAGCTAGACCACTTATCACCATAAGTAATTCAGCTATTCCATCTCCTGTTTTTGCAGAGCACGGAATTAAAGCTACCTGCTTTGTGTAATCAGAAACTCTGTCAAACCGGTCTGCATTAAATCCGAGCTCGAATAATCTTTCAACAATTCTGTATAATTTTTCATCCAGTGATTTTTTAACAGATTCATTCTGTGATTCTACATTCTCCAGTAAAAATTTATTTTCCTGTTTTTTATAACCGTTAATAAGATCTATTTTATTCAGTACAATCACAAATGGAGTTTTATACTGTTTAAGAATATCTATTGATTCAAGAGTCTGTGGTTTTAATCCCTCATTAATGTCAATCACCAAAATAGCAATGTCAGCTAAATTACCACCGCGCCTTCTTAGATTATTGAAAGCTGCGTGTCCGGGCGTGTCAATGAAGAGCAATCCTGGGATCTTTAAATTAATTGTAAGAATTTTACCACATATTTTTTTTATTGTTTCCAATGGAATTATTGTTGAGGATATTTTTTGTGTTATGCCCCCAGCTTCAGATTTCGCAATAGCCGTTTCATTGATTTTATCCAAAATGCTGGTCTTACCATGGTCTACATGGCCCATTATAGTTATGATTGGCTGTCTTATCATAAACTTCTAGAAATAATCGTGATTTATAAACTTATTTTATGCCTTTTCTTTCTTGCTTTTGACAATGGTTCCCTTTTCAAAATGCTTTGTCCATTTGACATGCCTGGCTGTTCTTTTAAGTTTTAGGGCATTCTTCTCGCATTTTCTTGAGTGAAAATAGAATATCTTGGAATCTGCCCTTACAAATATCTTTCCTGTTCCTCTTGGGATTTCCGAACCGCAAAAGCTGCATTTCACTTCATTTACCTCTTCTTTCCTTGTGATAATTTTCTTGCTTCTATTTCTGTCTCTCTCAGCATCAGAATATCACCAATTCTTATAGGACCCTTGACATTTCTTCTTAATACTTTTCCCTGATCATAACCTTCAAGTATCTTGCACCTAACCTGTGTTACTTCCCCCCTCATGCCTGTTCTTCCAACAAGCTCCTCAACTCTTGCTGGAGAAGCCCTTGTAAACAAGCCTCCGCTCGGTGCTTCACGCTCTAGCTTGACCTTATCGAACTGCAGTGTTTTCTTTCCTTTACGCTTTTCTTTCTTCTCAGCCTTAACATCTGCTTTTCCTTTTTTTTCTGCCATATTTAGAATTAAGTATTTTTATCAGTGATATATTTGATAGACTTTTTTGCATCTCCCTCTTGCACTATTGCTACTGCTGCTGTTTTAACATTCAAGCCAGCTGCTGCTCCTAACTCCTCTTTGGATGGAACAACAACTAAAGGCATGTTCTTTTCCTTGCAGAGTGCTGGAAAGTGCATTATTATCTCTTTTGGCTCTACATCTCTTGCGACCACAACTAGTTTTGCTATTCCTCTTTCTATTACTTTAGTAACTTCATTAGAACCCTTTTTAATCTTTCCTGTCTTTTTTGCCAGTTCTATGGCCTCGTAAGCCTTTTCTACAATATCTTTTGGTGATTCTTCATTAAGATTCATTTTATTCCTCTTAAATCATTATTTTGATAGATTATAGAACAAGAAGTATTTAAAAAGCTTTCTTTTTACTTGTGTGTAAACCAGAACACCATTTTATCCTTTTCTTTATTATCACATCTTGCGAAAAATTGACGTTCAAACTGGACTATCTGATCTATTTTAATGTTTTTTACATCAGGCTCTGCTAATCCTTTTATTATAGAACCGTCTTCCATTAGTATTTCTGCATTCACTAAATTATCAATGGGAAGCCAGTGTATCATTTTAGCATCTAATTTTTCATCATGCTTGCCTGAAATGAATTTATTATCCTTAAAATTGAACAAGTGCATGAATCTGTATACCTTATTCTTTTCTATTTTATCAGAAACATAAAACTCATCTGTTACTTTTATTTCCCTAAAACCACGCTTCAGATAATCTGGATGCAGTGGTATCTTGGCTGTCTTAAGCTCTTTGGGAAGATTAGTTATTTTTATTTTAACTGGTTTTTCAATGAAGAAATACCTATTAGCATCTTTTTCTATTAATTTTCTGTTTTCTGAATATAGCCCGTCGATTGGTGCTGTCACTTCGTTTTGATTCAGGCCAAATTGCATTAAAAAAGTTCTTATTGCCTCTGCTTCTATACCTCGTCTTTTTAATGATTGCAGTGACCATGTTCTTGGATCATCCCATCCGAGATACGTTCCTGTTTTTACTTCTTTGGCAGATTTAGACTTGGATATTTTTGCTCCTTCTAAACTTAAAAGTCCATTGTGTAATATCTCAGAGGGTTTCCAGCCGAAAATATTCCAAATATACTTCTCCATCTCTGATTCCATCATTAAATCCTTTCCCCGTATTACATGGGTTATACCCAGTAAATGATCATCTACTGCCCATGAGAATTCCAACAATGGCCACACTCTATACTTGTTTCCAACTCTTGGATGTTTTCTTTCAGAAATTCTGAACAAGACACGATCCCTGAAGGCAGGATTCTTGTCTTGCATGCTGGTTTTTATTCTTAAAACATATGATCCTTCTTTTGTTTTCTTGTCAAACATAAGCTTCCATCTTTTCTTGTTCTCTTCAATGCTTAATTTCCTGCAGGAACACTCATTTCCATTCTTCCTGTTCCCTCTTATTGTTTCAGATGAGCACGAGCAAACGTAAGCTTTGTTCTTTTTGATCAATTCCTCTGCATGTTTGTAATATAATCCCAATCTGTCTGATTTGTATATTATTTTATTTTCATATTTCACATTCAAGAATTTAAGTCCGTCTGGTATCAAAGAGTAAGCATCCTTGTCTATCTGCTTTTCTTCAGACCCGATTGTATCATCCATAACCAGTAATAATTTGCCCTTGTATTTCTTGCAGTACTCGTCATTTAGGATTGCAGTTCTCGCATTTCCTATATGTAATGGGCCTGATGGAAATGGTGCAAATCTCATAACCACTCTTCCAGAAACATTTGGCAATTCCTTTAGGACATGCTCTTGTTTTTCCCTTTTTTCTAATAATTCAGGAGCTATATCTCTTAATTCCTCTGTTTGTTTATTTATTGATAATTTATTAACCTCATTTATTACTGATGCTATCTCTTTGCTGATGTCTTTTAGCTTATTTTTAACAGAAGGATCCTCATTGATTAATTTGCCAATTACAGAACCAATAGCAGCCCTACCTTCATGCTTTATAGCGTTTTCCAGCACGTATTTTCGGATACTCTCTTTTAACATAATCTGATTAGAATAAATTTATATATAACTTTATCGGTTGTTTTTTATGGTAGCTAAGATAGACTATAAGAAATGCTGCTGGAAGAATGGAAAGTGCACCAGCTGTACCTGTGGAAAGGCATGTGTAGGCTGTGTTGAAGCATGCCCTGTTGAAGCATTGAAAAGAGAAAAAGTAGTTAAGATTGATGTATTAAAATGCATTTCTTGTGGTGCTTGTGTTGAGGCCTGCAAATACGGGGCTATTACTCTAACATGAATTTTAAAATATTTAATAAAAAAGAATCTCTAAGATTATTGGAAAGAATAAAAGAGCAGTTTGGAATTAAAGAATTAAAGCTGGATTACGGGGTTATGCAGAATAATGATAAAATCTATCTAATTTCTAAGGATCTTGCTAAGATCAATTATAAAGAATTAAGGATAAATGATATTGGATTATATTTTTGTACTATTATGAATAATGGAATTAGATTGAGCATAGAGGGGTCGCAATTAATTGGCAAGAATGCAACAAAGAATGTTGTTGAAATATCTGATGAAGAATTAAAATGCTGGTTCAACGGAGAAAATCTAGTAAGAAAGGATATTTTTGGATATGTTTTGATCAAGAATAAAGATGATTTTCTTGGTTGCGGTTATGCAAAAGAAGGAGTAATAATAAACTATGTTCCTAAAGAAAGAAGGGTTAAAGAACTGATTTAGATTATTAATAAATTTCTACTCTATTTCTACCATTATTTTTAGCTCTATAAAGTGTGTTATCTGCTGTTTCAGTTAATCTTTTTTTATCTATTACATCTTGATGAGGATAGTGCGAAATACCTGCACTGATACTTACTGGGATGGGAATTTTATTATAGTAAAAAGTTTTTCCCATAACAACTCTTCTTAGAGCCTCTGCATTACGCTTGGCAATTTCGAGAGAGGCATTTGGTGAAATAACTGCAAATTCCTCTCCACCAATTCTAAATGATTGGTCCCTTATACTTTTCTTCATCAGATTAGAAAGCTCTACTAAAATCTGGTCTCCTGCTAGATGCCCATATTTATCATTGATCTTCTTGAAAAGATCTATATCTAAATATGTTAAAGATAATCCATGCTCGGTTGGATTTGTTTGTTCTAATGTAAACGCATCTTCTAATTGATGATCAAAATATCTATAATTGTATAATCCGGTTAAACCATCCCTAATGGCCCTTTCTAAATTTTGTTCATAGTCATCAGCACTTTTAACGTGTAAAACCAGCGTTTTTGCATGTCTTTTTAGAATAAATTCTTCATATTTTGTTAATGGTTTATCGTGCTTAACGATTAGCTCTCCAGAGCTGTTCAATGGAAGAACAAGAACATTTTCCCCGCTTAATCTTTCTTTTTCTGTTTCAGGTATTCCATGTATTAATTCTTTTTCATCACCTAGCCACACTTGTAATCCTGTAGTCCTAAAATAAGGGTATCCTTGAATTACCTGTAATGTTGCCTTTACCCTTCCATCTATCGTTCTTAGAGGGGATACAAATTTCTCTCTGCTTAGTATCATATAAGAATTATCTCTCTTTGATATTTTGTCGAATTCTGTTTCACTTAATTCCTCAGGTTTTATGCTTAAAAGATATTCCGTTTCTTGCTCGGAAAGCTTGAGTGCCTGTTCGGGCGTCTCTACTAATCCTTCCATCTCTAATAGTTTTTCTATACTCTCCATTTTAACACCACTAAGAAGTAACAATATTTGTTTATAAACCTTTCTGTTGGCATTCCTTCGATAAAGGGCAGTTATCACATAAAGGCTTGGTTTTGCAGTGTTTTTTAGCTAATTCTACCAGTAAAGCATGGTAATCATTGAATAATTTATAATCTTTTGGTAAATTTTTATGAAAATATCCTTGATATTCATCATAACTATTAAATCTAATTCCTAGCCTTGTAAATATCCTCTTTGTGTAAGCATCTATCACAAATACAGGCTTATTATAAGCATATAATAGTATAGAATCAGCTGTGTCAGGTCCAATCCCCCACATACCAAGCAAGTTATCTCTTGTTATTTCTCCTTTAAAATTGACAAACTCCTTTAGTTTCCTTGCTTTCTGCTTGTAATAGCCAGAACTTCTTATTGAATCAGCTAATTTTGTAATATCCAAATTTTTAATAGCATTTTTGTCCAGTAAATTATTCTCTTTAAGGGTTTTAATGGATTTTTCAACATTCTTCCAGTTTGTATTCTGGGTCAGAATAGCACCAACAATGATCTCAAATTTTGGGTTGTTTGAAGAAACAGGCCACCAACCCATTGACCCAAATTCCATGTATAAAATTTTATATATCTTAAGGGCTTTATTCATCATTTATTAGCGATAAAAACCTTTATAAATATTTTTTATATCTATCTATATGGTTAAAAGTGAGTATCTGGAGGGCTACAGGAAGTATGCCAAAGAATATTCTGTGCATACATCCAATAAACTGATACAGTTCCAGTTAAATCATTTTATTTCTTTATTGCCAAAAAATTCAAAAATTCTTGATGCTGGATGTGGTTCTGGACGTGATTCTGCTTATTTTGCTGATGAAAAGCTTGAAGTTACTTCAATTGATATTGTTGCTGAATTAATAAACGAGGCCAAGAATAATGTAAAAAATGTCAATTTTAAGTTAATGGATATGAAGGACATAAAATTTGATGAAAATACATTTGATGGTATATGGTGCATGTCCTCTATTTCAGACGTAGAGAAAAAAGATGCTCCAATGGTTATTGGCAATTTTAATAAAATCATAAAGAACAATGGAATATTGTATATCTCTGCAAGAGAGGGCCAGGGAGAACAGGTGATTGAAAAGGGCTTCTTTAATGATCTTCCAAGATTTTATGCTTATTATTCTCAGCAGGAATTGGAGGAATTGCTCGTTACAAATAAATTTAAAGTTCTAAGCGCCTGTATTTCTGAGTCCAATGGTGTTAAATGGGTTGAAGTCTTTGCCAAGAAAGAATGATTCTTACCATTACATTTTAATCAAAAAGCAAAAATTTAAATAGTTTGTAATGGTAATGATAATATGAGAGTTTTGAAGAGAAAGAAAGGAAATGAATTGTACTATTATTTACAGCATTCTTTCAGAAAAGAAGGAAAAATAATAACCAAAGAGAAATATCTTGGAAAGTCTATCCCGAAAAATGTTGAAGAGATAAAAAGAATATTACTGGAGGAATGCAATAAAATCAGCTTGTTTATATCATTAAAAAAGATAAGAGATGGATTCCAAACAGAGTGGAAAAAGTACCCAAATTCAATAAAGGATAAGATAAAAGAGCAGATTGCAATAGAATTTACTTATAATACAAATGCTATAGAAGGTTCTACAATAACCCTGAAAGAAACAATGGAATTGATAGAGCATAAAATAGCCCCGAACAAACCAATAAGGGATATAAAAGAAACAGAGTCTCATGCGAATATTTTTTTGGGTATGTTATCCCATAAGGATAAATTGGATATACAATTGATATTAAAGTGGCATAATGAAATGTTTAAAGATACTAAACCAGATATTGCAGGGAAACTGAGAGATTACCATGTAAGAGTTGGGAATTACATAGCTTTAGACTGGCAGGATGTTAATAAATCCATGAAAGAGCTTATGGATTTTTATTATAAAAATAAATTAATGAATGCAGTTGAGCTTGCTGCAAGGATGCATTATAAATTTGAAAAAATACACCCTTTTGGTGATGGAAATGGAAGGATTGGAAGGATTTTGATGAATTATATCTTATGGTATACTAATTATCCTATGCTAATCATAGAATACAAAAAAAGAAAATCCTATTACCAGGCTTTGCAAAAGAGTGAAGATAATTTTTTCCATTATTTTACCAGAAGGTACTTGAGCATTCATAAAAAATATTTGAAATAATTATTTCTCTTTATGTATATAATATATCAGAACAATAACTCCGATTACCAAAGAAGCATCAGCCAGATTAAACAAGGAGATATTGTACTTTGGATATATTGGAACTAAAAGCCAGTCAATAACATAATCAAATCTTATCCTATCTATGATATTCCCAAGCAAGCCAGCTATAACAAGTGCGCTTCCAACCCAGTTTAATTCATTCTTGCTGAGATAATAAATGATTACACCTATAACAATAACAGGCAAAATAAATAAAAATAATGCATTATTCTCAAATAATCCAAATATTATACCTGGATTTTCAGCATATCTCACATACAATAAATAGGGAATTACCTCAAAATTTTTGTACTGCAAGAAATTCTTGGTTATCTGGTCTATCAATAATACAATAAATATTATCAGATAAAGTTTATAATCAAGTAACTTATTCTTCATTTTTCTTCTGCCAGTCTCTCTAACTCAGCAAGCTTTCTGTCAATGTTATCCAATTTGGCATTTAACAAATCCAATTTAGTCCTTATCAACTCAAGTTTATCAGAATTCTCCTCTCTCATCCCCATTGGGTGTTCTGGAAAATTAGGTTTTTCTGGTTCAGTTGCTCCAATTGGAGGTAAATCAATTTTTTTCTTGAACAAATTAAACAAAGCCATTCAATCACCTCTTACCAAAATGTTTAAAAACATGGTAATATATAAATATTTGTATGGATATTGAAAACAGGAAGGACCTTGAAAAAGAGGTCAAATCCAGGAAAAAAGGGGATGGGCGTATTAATTTCTTGACCCATGTCTTAGAACTGATAAAAAAACAAAAGGAAGGACAGGATTTCGGAGTAAGAGTAACAGAAGCCGAGGTTTCCAAGGAACTGGTTGATGCCATACGTGAATCACCTGTTGCAAATTACAATCTGGCATATGATAGCATGGGCGAGGGTCTTGAGCCATTATACTTCTGGACACTAGATTTTATGAGAGACAAACCACCATCTGGATTAGGATTGGAGCAGCCAACAAAAACAGAAGAGGGATTTGAAGCTTCAGCATCATCTGGTTATTTTGGAGAGATGGGAGCAAGAGCCGGAATAATGCAGGACCGTTCAATGAAAATTCTGGAAACAATAAATGCTGTCCTAAGAAGCACTGTCAATCTGATTTATGACTTAAAAGAGTTTGAAATAAGGCTGAGAGAGTATGATAATCTGCATTCTGATAATCCAACTAAAAAAGAAGCTGCAAAGTTTGCATTAAAAGGGGTCTGGATGGATCAAGTAGATATTAAGCGTGGACGCGGTTCTATCAACATGCTAGCACAGCAGCTGCAGTTTGTTACACTAAGAGATGCATTCATGCAGGTAAAGAATGTGGAAGATATTGGTGGAGAAAGAAGCGGTATGGACCTTAATGCGAGAGTCAAAAATATACTTAAAAGAAAAATGGAGGAGTATGTTTCATGGGAGGAAATTTCTGAGAAAGAATTAAGAAAAAGATTTGAGATAGAAAAAAAATACCTTAAAACACAGGTAAACTCTATAAAAATGTACACTAAATGGATCAAGCCATACCTAAAGGCAGCACAAAAGCTGGGCATGAGGGAATTTAACACACCTGATATTGTTGCAGCATTCAATAATATGCAGATGAAATTATCCCTGCTTGGAAAAAGAGAGATCAAGCCCGAGGATATACATCCTACTTTTGCCAGATACAAGCCTAAAAAAAAGACATATGCATGCCTGGAAATAATATTTAATTTCAGGACAGTTCCATACGCATCAAGAAGCCAGACAGGAACGCACTATATACACACAGGCAAGACAGACATCACATTTAATGCATATGCTCTTACAAGCGACCAGATTGAGATAATGGAAAATCAGGAGCTGTACGAGGACATGGAGCTAATAGAGAGCATCACAGATATCAGCTTGAAGGACCTGCAGGAGGATCTTGATAAATTTTTGAGAGAGGAAGAGCCTGAAAAAAAAGAGAAGAAAAAATTCAAGATAGAGAATCCTTTTGGCAATATTGGAAAGGGTTTTGACGAGATGCTGGACCCATTCAAAGAAGTTGGTAAAACATTTAAGGATATTTTCAAGAGAGAATCATCCGAGGGTTTTAAGAGCAATGAAATGAAAAAATATGCAAGGGATCAGGCTAAAGAGATATGTTACCTGGCTTATGATATATACAAGAAGGCGCATGGCATGATGACATGGTAATAATATGGATAAAAAAGAGATTTTAGAAAAACTAAGCAGGATAGAAAAAAAAGAGGATAAGATAAAGTTTCTAGAAAATACTATAAAAAAATTAAAGGATAAGGAGTTAATCAAGGAGCTGCTGGAAGTAATTGAAGATATAAAAGAGCCTGATATAGAGCAGGTGATAAGAGAGGAGAAATTTACAGCGCCTCAGTTAAAATCATCAGAAATAAAAAAAGAAAATCTGGAAGAAACCGTTAAAAGAGAGGAGCCGGTGATAAAAAAAGACATCAAGGAAAAAAAGTATGTCTCAACTCTTGATTACGGTGCTGGAAAGAGAATAACATATGATAATAGAAATGTAGAAAGCCCGTTTTTTGACAGTCTTAAGATGCGCTTGGACAGGGCTGGTTTATTGCCAAATGATATGATATTCAATGAAAGAAATATAAATGACATAAGATTATATATGGAAAAGATGGATATCCCAAGGGATAAAATTGACAGATATGTGGACAGGATAACTGATTTAAAGCACACTCTTTACGATCCTGTAAAAGCAAAGAAACTAGAGACATTTAACACAGAATACGAGGCAGAATGACAGATTCATTTATACATGAGTACAAGGATGGGATGAAGCCCAAGTACAGGGCTGGTGTTCTAGGCGCGCCTCTGACAACCCAGTCAGCCAATCAGATACAAGACATGGGCACAAGATTGAATGAGGGTATTAAAAACATCGAGATAAGCGCCATCAGTCCTGAAATAGCTGATGGTATACCAAAAGAGCATTTTGAAGAGATGCGCAGATTAGGAAAATTAACTGACTCTAAAGTCTCTGTGCACGCGCCTATTGTTGATGCTTCTGGATTTACGCAGCAGGGGTGGAGCGAGCAAAAGAGAGTAGAAGCTGAAAAGCAGTTTGAATCCGTGCTGAATAATGCCAAATTGCTTGATGATTCCGGAAATGTTCCAATTGTGTTCCATGGAGCAAATATGTTTGGTGCTGATTGGGATAAAACCCTTGAAGAAACCTACAAAACAAAAGAGGTAAAAAAGGAATTTGAAAGGATGGGTAAAAAGATTCCAGAAAGACCAGCAAGAGTAATAACTGTTGTTGATCAGATCCACGGACAGGTAATGCCTCTCGAATTCAAGGAAAAGTATAATCTTGGGGAAGAAACAAAAGATGCCTGGACAGTTGAAAGGCAGTTGCATTCTTTAAATCGCAATCACTGGGATCAGGAAAAATTAAAAGTGTTTTCGCAAATGAAAGAGATTATGCAGATAGAGCCGATGAAAAATCAGGTATACAATGACCTGCAAAAATATGAGAAATTAGCTAGGGCAAATGCTTTGCATGAGAAAGAGCAAATTGAAATGGGCAAATTGGCACATAGCTATAACACAATGCAAAGCCACATCAAAACAATAAATGAGCATGTTAACAGTTCTGTGCAGGATATGTATAATACATACATTCAGTGCATTGATGAAAAAAAATTAAGTGAGCATGATAAACTCCGATTAAAAGAGGATAAAGCGGCTCTGGAAATAATAAGCAGCAATTTAAAAGAAATTGATAAAAACAGAGAAAAGGTAGAAAGTAAATTCCGTCCGAATATGCCAAAAGAAGAGTCGGATAAACTAAGTGCAGAATGGAATAAATTTATGGCAGATAGAAGTGCTCTAGTCAGCCAGGCCATATCTACCATGAACATTGCACCAGAACTATTCAAGCCAGTAAATGAATTTGCTATAGACAAGGCATCAAACACATTCTCAAACCTTGCATTCAAGGCATTTAAAAAGCATGGTGAAAAAGCCCCTATAATTGCCATTGAAAACTCGTATCCGAATATGCCCATATCAAATGCGAAAGATCTGAAGGCAACAATTGAAGAATCAAGAAAGAAACTCGTAAATAAATTAGTAAAAGAAGAAAATCTTGATCGCAAGGAAGCAGAGAAAATAGCAAGTAAGGCAATTGGAGCCACATGGGATGTTGGTCATATAAACTTATTGAGAAAAGCAGGTTATTCTGAAAAAGAAATACTGGACGAAGCCAAGAGAATAGCGCCATTTGTCAAGCATGTTCATTTAACTGATAATTTTGGTTACAATGATACGCATCTGCCCCCTGGAATGGGAAATGTTCCTATACAAAAAACCCTCGAGATGCTGGAAAAGCACGGAGATATGGAGGGTGTAAGGCAGATAATCGAGGCAGGTAATTTTGTACAGAATTTTAAAGAGAGCCCGTATCCATATGCTTTAGAAGCCCTGGGAAGTCCTATTTACTCTATTGGTGGAGCTCCATACTGGGCTGAAACAAGAAAGGCACAAGCCCAGGATTACTACAGCGTTGGTTTTGGAGAGATACTTCCAGAATACCATTTCAAGCAGTTTTACGGTGGTGGATGGGCTGCTGTTCCAAGAGAACTCGGAGGAGAGAAGGCAGGAAGCCCGGAAAAGGGAAGATTTGCAGCCGGAGGAGAATAAAAACTTTTATAAATATACTTTGATTAGCAAAATAAAAGAGGTGTGAGATTGAAGATAAAAAAGAAGGAAATACCAAAAGTAGATGTGCAAAAAGAGGATTATGATATTGCATATGATTTTTCAACTAAAGTTTACAAGCAATTCAAAGAGGTTATAAAAACAATTGTTCTTTTTGGCTCTGTTGTAAAGCAGGAGGCAAAAAAAGCAAGCGATGTTGATCTCATAATAATAGTTGATGACTGCACTATAGAATGGGATGATGAATTAATATCATGGTACAGGGAAGAGCTTGCTAAATTGACAGCAAAGCAGGATTACAGGAATAAGCTGCATCTGACTACTGTAACGTTATCTGCATTTTGGGATCAGGTCAGGTCAGGAGATCCTGTGATAATAAATGTCATAAGATACGGGCAGGCTGTAATTGATTTTGGAGGATTCTTTGAGCCGTTAAAAGTGTTATTGGCCAAGGGAAAAATAAAGGCAACTCCAGAGGCTGTTTATACCATATTAAAAAGATCTCCGGATCATCTGGCAAGAGCCAAATTTAATATATTATCTGGTGTAGAAGCTATTTACTGGAGCATGGTTGATGCTGCGCATGCAGTACTGATGGCTATGGGTGAGATTCCACCGAGCCCAGAGCACATTCCGGAATTGCTGACAGCAAATTTTGTTAAGACAAAGAATTTGGACAGCAAGTATGTCAACTGGTATCATGAAATTTATGACTTTACAAGGGAGATAACTCACGGTCACAGAACAAATGTCAAGCCTGAGGAATATGATAATTTCTTAAAAAGAGCAGAGGAATTTCTAAGAGTCATGTTCAAATTAACAGAAAAATTGCTTGAAAAAGAAAAAATAATAAAAATAGAAAAGAAAGAGTTAGTCTAATTACTTATTTATGGGCATACATATCGAAAAACTTGATTGTGGCCTTATAAGTCCTCGTGCGATACCTTCATAAAGTATTTCATCAGGTTTATTTTGAACATATCTTCCTTCTGTATCTAGCAAAGTAGAAAAAATTCCTTCTTTAGCAAATAAAGGGATGTAACCTTGAATATGCCTATCTGATACATTATCTGGAAATTCTATAACCGACATAGGATTAAAACCTATTCTTTTAACAAGATAACTTCCACTTATCATATCAATATCCCAAACCTTGGATTTTAAATTACCTTGATTGCACATAATTCTTTTTGCTTCTGAACTATCTGTAGAAAGGTATAATTTTCTCATTTTATTTCTTATCTACCTCAGCCTTTTTTGCTACTTCCCTCTTCTTATCTTCTTTTATTCTCAGTGCATTGAAGTAAATTGTTGCAGCTTTAAGTATACCCCCCTCTTTGGTCTCATCCAACTCTTTTGCTAATTTATTTTCATCAATGGAGTATCCTACTACTTTTTCATCTTCCTTATTTTCTTTAATATATTGTAATGCTATTAGTCTTAGTTCACGTTTCCTATATTTTTCTGGATTTCCATGAGCACGGAATACTGTCATACCTGTAGTTTCTTCCATTTCCCTCTTTGCATATCTATCTGCTTCAGCTTGGTCAATTTCTGGTATTTCAACCACATTTCTGAAATAATCTGCCAAAGCATCCCCAGCTTCTGCTGGATTTTTAGCTTTTTTTAAATCATTATTAATTGCAGAAATAACTTTTTTAATTACATCTTGTTTATTTATCTTGTAGTCTTCTTCAACTGCTTTTTGTCTTTTGCCTACAACTTCTACAGCTGAATCATATGCCTTTTCTCTACTTAACATCACTGTTTCTAGAATATCATCATACATTTGTTTATGTTCCTCTTCTGTTAATTCTTCCCTTTCTCTTGCTGGTAATGCATTTAAATGATCCATATATACTTCTTTAGTTAAAATTCTTTGTAATGTAGTATATTCTCTAAGATCTTTTGTTCTTTTAAATGAGTTAGCAATATCATTATATAAACCTATTCTCAATAGTCCCTGTTCTAGTGATGTTAATTTTTGTTTTGCCATCGTCTTATGCTCCTCTATCTATTGTTTGTTCTGGTTTAATATAAAAACCTAAACTTAAATTTGGTGATTCTGTATCATTTGGATAAGGAAATATAATGCTTATTCCATTCAATAAATTTCGATGTTCTTCTTCTCCGAACAACTTTTTTAGATAAAACCCTGTTTCTGGGCTCGGTGCTGATTTAATTATTCCTTCCATTTTTAACCTCTAAATTGATACATTTTAGAGTACTTGCTCCTTTATAAACCTTTCGCTTTGTATCTACGTAGGAGTGACAATAAGTACCTTTATAAATATCCCATATAAACTTAAAACATGGCAAAAACACAGGATTCAGAGCAGATAGGCTTCCACAAAGGAGCCCTTACAACACTGGCAAAAGAGCGCCAGGAGCTTGTTAAGATAGTAAATATAACCGAACAGCTGATGCAGATGCATCTAAAGTCCTTAAAGGATTTGGGTGTAGACTTAGAAAAAGAATCTAAAAAGAAGCTGGATGAGAAACTGGACTAAAATTGCTGCATTGTCAAGAATCCCTTGACTTCATCCTGGAATTCAATTAAATCATCATATAAGTCTATCTTATAACTGTCAATATTTTTCTTGAGAACGAATCTCTTGTATATCTTATTAGTCATGCTAAGATCCTCGCCCAATTTATCATCCACATTTAACACGAGATAAGCAGTAAATCTCATCTCAATATCCCCTTTTTTGGTCTTTATTTTTTTGCCTTCTTTTTCCAGTTCTATGGATTCAAGGCCAATGACAAAGAATGTAACTTCTATAACCTTATTCACATAACTGCTTGCTTCATCAGTAGCAACCCATTTTATCTCTACCTGTTTTCCATTTGGCTTTATGCGCTCGATGTACATCTTTTCCATGCCTTTTTCCGGTCCGTAATTATGCCACTCAAGCCAGAACTTCATTTTCCTGTACATGTCATTCAAGTCAAAAATCCCGCTATATTTTACCTTCAATTCCTTCCCTATCACCAGTTTTTCGCTCATTCTATATATCCCTTTACTATTTCTCTGAGATCGTTCACATCCTTTTTTAATTTTATCTCATAATTGGTAAGTATTTTTCCCTTTATGATGTAATTGTTATATACAAAAAACAAGAACTTGTATAAGGCATTCCTCTGCCAGCTGTTCTTGTAATCAAGATCCATGTAAGCGAAGTATGTTATTTTTAATTCAGCCTTGGCTTTTCCATTCAGCCTTGTGAATTTTTCAATCATGAAGTGCACGTCTATCTTAAACCTGACATAATCATCTATATCACGCTCTGCTGCCCACTTCATCAAGATTTCACGGCCTTGCGGAAGATCCTTTTCAGTGTGATCCTTTTCATGGAATATATACTCATGATCTGTAAACCACTCTTTCATGCCCCTGTAAAGACCGTCAAAATCAAATATTCCAGACTGCTTTATCCTAATGCCAGATCCAGGAAGAACTTTATACACCTTTTTAATCATACATTACTAATAAATTAATATCTTATAAAGATTTCTCTTTTAAATAACTAATGCGAATACAATTGCAAGAATAGCTTCAAGTATAGCAAGCATCAAGAGGATATTTTTCTTTCCCAAAAAAGCAGTTATGCTGATTAGAACTAAATTTAGTATTATTAACACCAGCAATAACACTTCGAATATCATTTTAGCATCACCTTTTCTAATATTGCAGAAACAACTGATATAATACCCAACACTATAGAACCAACCCAAACAAGGCTAGAGTTGCTAAACATAAATCCAAGCCCCATGAATGAAACAGCTAAAACACCAACCATTATTATGACTAATCCGACAAAAAACTTTATATTAATTTCTCCTTTCTTTTCCATACCTATATTAGTATATGTTCATTTATATTGTTTTCTCTTTCATTATTTCGTTTATTCCGTCAAGTGCGTAAATTGCCTCTTTAGGGGTCATTCCAAGAACTTTTAATAAAGCAAGTAAATCGTGTGCTGCTCTTAATTCATATCTTGTATTTGCTAAAGTAAATACCAACATTTTTACCTTGTATTTTCTGCATAGTCTGATGTTCTGCATTATCTTTGAGATCATATTAGAATCATTTAATCTATCCATAGAGAACGCTATACATACTCTATTTTTGTATGCTAATCCACACAGAACTTGATTTAATCCAGAATTTATTTGATTTATGTAATCCTTTACATTTGGCTCTGGATCTAATAATACATCTGTATTCTTGCTTGATACTGCCTTTCTGTTCAATTCATCAGAACCTCCAATTATAATGTTTAGATTAGTATTCCTATTGCTAACTGTTTTCAATAAATCGGATCTATCAATGAAATAAATGCTTGAAAATCCAAGTTTTTTTGCCAGGGCAATAGCTTCATCTTTGTTGGTCTTTATCAATGTTAAATCGTACATGAAAATCATAAGCTTTAAAAATATATAATATTATGCTTTTTCATAATGAATGAAGTAAAACACATCGCGATTGTGCTTGATGGTAACCGCCGTTTCGCAAAAAGATTAATGTTAGAGCCCTGGAAAGGCCATGAATACGGTGCTCAAAAAACAGAAAAATTACTTGAGTGGTGCAAGGAGCTGGGTATCAAAGAATTAACATTGTATGCGTTTTCTATGCAGAATTTTAACCGTCCGAAGAATGAATTTGATTATCTAATGAACCTTTTTAGGGATAATTTTTATAAGTTAAAAGATGACAAAAGGATATACGAGAACAAGATAAGAATAAATGTGATTGGTAGGATTCATCTATTCCCAGAAGACGTGCAAAAAGCAATGAAAGAAATAATGGAGAGGACAAAACATCATGATAAGTATATAATTAACTTTGCAATGGCGTATGGAGGAAGAGAAGAATTAATAGATACAATAAAAAAAATAGGAAGAAAAATAGAAGATCATAAGATTTCTGCAGAAGAAATAAATGAAGAATTAGTTGATAATAACTTGTATATGAAAGACCAGCCAGATTTCATAATAAGAACTGGTGGGGATCACAGGACAAGTAACTTTTTAGTGTGGCAGTCATGGTATTCAGAGTGGTTTTTCCTTGAAAAAACCTGGCCCGAATTCGAGAAAGAAGATCTGATAAACTGCATTAATGAGTTCAAATCAAGAGAAAAACGCTTTGGAAAGTAATCTCTTCAAATTATAATTTTTGCTGGTGTCTACAACAATTATCTTATGTTTCCTATCCTTTGCCTCTTCTAGAATAACATCAAATATCTCGACATCAAGATTTTCCCTTACTTTTTTACTGGAATATCCTCTATTCTCAAGTCTCTTTTTAAGTTTTTTGATATTGCACTTGCAGATAATGCATAAATCAGCATATTTTTTGGGCAAGTAATGAGATAAATGCCCATCTATAACTAGATTTTCCCTTGATTTTTTTATTATTTTTATTAAAAAATTATTTAGTTTTTTTATATTCACTTCGTAAGAATTGTATTTTCTATTATATTTTCCAATCTTATTTTTCTTAACGAGCTCTGTTATATTAATATAATCTGCTTTTAATATTTTAGCTAGCTTTTTAGCTATAATGGTTTTACCAGTTCCAACTGACCCAGAAACAATTATTGTTTTCATATTAACTGATAACAGTACCAACAAACCTTTTATTATTTAGGAAATTCTCGAAGTTTTTTAGATCATAGCCGTTCATTATCACTGTTTTTATCCTGTCTTTTTTAATGATTCTGGCTGCGCTCTGGTCAAGAACAAAATGTTGCCCTGGCTTATAGGCAAAATCAGCCATTTTCATGAAATCACTAAAGCTTATTTTTGAAATGAATCTTGCATCCTTGAACTTTCTTGGGTCCTTTGTGAATAAACCATCAACATTTGTCAGATTTATAAAGTCTGTTCCCAAGTAACTGGCTATTTCAGCAGCTGTTCCATCAGAAGTATTGTCTGGCTTGTACCTTAAAGAGCCGCAAAATACAATGTTGTTCTTTTGAAGGATTGATTTTACATCTTTTAGTGATTTTGGTATGTTTGAAGCAGGATTTTTTCCGAAGAATTTATGCAGGAATCTCGCATTCAGTCTCGTAATTCTTATTCCAGTCAGGCAAACCTCTTTTTGTGATAATCCTTCTTTGGTTAGTGGTTCCATATATATTCTTGCAGGTTTTCCACCGCCAGAAATAATGACAAATTTTGTTTTTTTAGAGTGTTTTAGCAACAGATTCTTTAAGCTCTTTAGATAATTATAATTTATACTATCCTGAAATATAAGGCTTCCACCAAGAGAAATTACCGCCACCCTCATAGATTAAAGAAATTTATCAGATATTTAAAGGTTTTTACTTTAGTAATCTTAATAAGTGTTCACCATACCCGGATTTTTTTAGCGGTTCTGCTAATTTTCTTAGTTGTCTTTCATTGATGTATCCTAATTCAAACGCAATCTCTTCTACGCAACCAATTTTACAATTTTGTCTTTCTTCTAAAACCCTTATATACTCACTTGCATCTGCTAGCGATTTAAATGTGCCTGTATCTAACCAGGCGAAGCCTCTCCCAATTAATATGGATTCTAGATTTCCTCTTTTGATATATTTATTGATTACACTCGTTATTTCTAGCTCTTTTCTTTTAGAAGGCCTTACTCCCTTAGCTATTTCAACAACATCATTATCAAAAAAGTATAACCCAATAACAGCATATTCAGATTTTGGTTTTTTTGGTTTTTCTTTTACTGATAAAACCCTGTTTGATTGATCAAATTCCATAACACCATATGCAGTTGGATTGCTTACTTTATAACCAAATATAGTCCCACCATTTCTTTTCCTTGCTGCTTTTTTAAGCATGTATTCCAATCTTTCTCCATAAATGATATTGTCGCCCAAAACAAGACATACTCTATCATCTCCAATGAAGTTCCTTCCAACCCTAAAAGCATCTGCAAGACCCCTTGGCTTTTCTTGGGTTTGATAAGAAAAATTAAGGCCTAATTGAGAACCATCCTCAAATAAATTTTCAAATCTCTCTATGTCTTTTTGCGTTGATATTATTAATATATCCCTTATCCCTGCAAGCATTAACGTTGATAAAGGGTAGTAAACCATTGGTTTATCATGGACGGGTAGAAGTTGCTTGCATGTTTCAAGCGTAGCAGGATATAATCTTGTTGCTTTTCCACCTGCAAGAATGATCCCTTTCAATTTTTCATTTTTCATTTTTTAATGGCTTAAAAAACCTCCACCATCTTTGGTTATTTTTGTACCATTCAATAGTCTTTCCTAATTCATATTCAAAATCCGTATGTTTATATTGAAAACCGAGTTTTGTTAGTTCATAACCAGTTATAAAATATCTATGATCATGTCCTTTTCTGTGTTTGATGTGCTCTATTTTATCTTCACCAAACCCAAAATATGCTAATAATAAATTAGCTACTTCTATATTTTTTCTTTCGTTATTTCCCGGGATATTGTATGTTTTTCCTGGAGTCCCATTTTTATAGATACGCCAAATAGCCCTGCAATTGTCTTCCACATGCAGCCAATCCCTCTTATTCAATCCAGGATTTTCTTCACTCCACATTAAAGGAATCTTGTAACCATCAATTAAATTGGTTATTGATAGAGATAAAAATTTTTCTGGATATTGGAATGGACCGTAATTATTTGCGCTTCTTGTGATAATTACTGGCAAACCCTCCCTTGATGCGTTCCTTGCAAACATCTCTGCTGTTGCTTTGCATGTAGAATATGGATTTCTTGGATTAAGAACACACGACTCATTCCAGGGAAGATCATTATCACCAAGACTGCCATAAACCTCATCTGTTGATACTTGTATAAATCTTTTTACCCCATATTTTTTTGCTATTTCTAATAGCACAAAAGTGCCTGTAATATTACTTTGTATAAAAGGGGAAACGTCTTTGAGGCTATTATCAACGTGTGTTTCTGCAGCGAAATTAAAAACCATATCTATGGGCTCTTTTCTAGTCAATTCATTAAAAATATCATCCATAGTTTTAGCATCGCTTATGTCTGCTCTTATCGGTCTATATACCTGATCGATGCTTTTATGCTTTTTTTTAAGAGCGTCCTTTATACCCATACGCCCCAAGTTATTTGCTTGTCCTGCATACGTTCTTTTGTCAATACCAATAACCTTTACTTCTTCACCTACTTCTTCGTCTGTTAGAACATAATAAACAAAATGACTTCCTATGAAACCACGATCTCCAGTTACGGCGCTTCTCATAAATTATAAATAAGATACCACTTTATAAAGATAACTGTAGATTAATATACTATTTAATCCACCATGAATAGTTTATTATCATCCACTTTTATTAGCTTCAACAAAGCAGCCGAGTCAAGGAAAGCATGCGCATAATTTATTGCTGCAAATGCATTGACAAAATCATTTTTTTCCTTGAAATGCAAAGCATCTTTATAATAATTTTTAGACATTCCAATCAAGATCAATGCCTTTTCATCTTTAACGTTTTCAAGCTTTTTCAGGGCTTTTTCTGTTAATTTAATATACTTTTCCAGTTTCTCAATACCAATTTCCTGCATATTACAACATAAAAGATAAATTATATAAATATAACTATTAACTAGAAATAAAATGCCTCAAGATAATTATGAACTGAGCGTGTCAGAAAGGACTCTTGAAATAATTACACACCCTAAAAACAAGGTTGTATTACTTGACACAAATGCAATAATACCTTCCCGTTTTTTAAATGACACTTATTCTTGTGCGGATTGTTCAGCCTTAAGTAGAGAGGAACTTAATGGGCTAAAAAAGGTTGTAATGGAGTCTATAAATTTATTGGAATATCCTAATGCTTATGTTGTTAGCGGAGTTACCGAAGAGAGTAAAGGTTTTCTTAATCGTTTCTCAGAAAGGTTAAAATTCTTTAATAAGAGGGAAAGGAGTATACAAAGGAGTTATCATTCTTCTTCAAACAGGCAGCATAAATTATTTTTATATAGTGAAATTGCAGAGATAATAAATCAATTGATTAAAAAAGAGAGGAAAAAAGAATTGAAATTAGAGGATAAACTTTTATTTGACGAAATATTTACGCTTGTAAAAAAAGTTAGTGATGTATTTGGGATAAAAGAACCAAAGCAAGAAGAAAAGATTCCCAGGATATACAGAGAAGATAGAGTAGATCATAGAACTGATGAAGAAATAGTTGGAGCAGCATTTTACGTAGCACTCAGAGATAATATCGGGTGTGCTGTAGTTTCAAGAGACGATCACATCCGTGCTTTAATAAAAATCTCATCCAAATTTGTACATTATATAACCTTTCCATGCAGTCTAAATGGAAATAAAATTGTGTTGTACGATCCATTTACTGGAAACTCTGCTGCGTACGGTTTTAATTGAATTTCACAAACTTTAAGAATGTCTGTTTAAATACAAAAAAATGTCATGTAAAAATTGTATCAAAAATCCTGTAATCCAACTGACAAATAATAACATTAAACTATGTAAAAATCATTTTATACATTATTTTGAGAAAAAGGTTCTAAGAACAATAAGGAAATATGATTTACTTGGTGATTGCAAGAGAATAGGGGTTGCTGTCTCAGGCGGAAAAAATTCCTTGATAGTCCTGAATATATTAAACAACATAATAAACCAAAGAATTTCCAAGAACATTGAGCTGATAGCAATTCACATTGATGAGGGAATAAAAGGATTTTCTGAAAATAACAACAAAATACTGAAAAAATTTTGCAATAAAAACAAAATAAAATTAAAAGTTTATTCTATAACAAAAGAATTCCCAAAGATTAAGAAAATGAAGATAGAAAGCCCGTATGCTGTTTATGGCTCTCTCATAAGATGCTTGTTGAATAAAGAATCAAGAAAATTAAAAATAGAAAGACTGGCAACAGGCCACAATCTTGATTCTGAAGCAGAGACAATCATAATGAACCAGCTGAAGAATAATATTGAGAGATCAGCAAGATTAGGAGTGATTACAGGTGTAAAAAGAGATTCCAGATTTATACAGAGAATAAAACCCTTGTATTTTATAACAGGAAATGAAGCGAGCTTGTATGCAAGACTGAATGATATAAAAGACATAAAAAATCCCTATAAAGATTCATTCAGGACAAAAGTAGAAAACATGCTGAGTGAGATGGAATCAAAATACCCTGGAACAAAGAACAATATAATTAATTCATTTCTAGAGGTACTTCCAAAACTGAAAGAAAAGTATGATACAAAAATTAAGAATTGCAAATTGTGTGCTGAACCATGCTCAAGCAATATCTGCAATACCTGTAAATTACTGAAATTGTGTTAAAACAAAACAGGTGTCTTCTACAGCTTTTAGAGAGTGTACAGCATTTTTTTTCATTGTTATAAGCGTATGTGGTTTCATCCTGATTTCTCTTCCCTCCAGATTAAACACGCCATCACCCTCGACAACAAATAATGTCGCGTTCCTGGTTGTTGTATGTTCTGATATATCTGTGCCTTTTTTCATGCAAAACATTGTTATTTCATTTTTAGAGTCAGTGTTAATTTTCTTGCTTAATATCCCTGCTTTAGGGTATTCTATGAATTCATCCATATCCTTAGAATCGTTATCCATTTTTGAGTTCCTTTGCTGTTTTTATCAGTTGTATTATTATAAATCCTGCTAACCTAAAGAAGAGCTAGCAGGAAAAAGAGGTGTTAATTAAACATATGACTTGTTCCAGTGTCTCTTGTTGTTCTCTTTCAATCTCACAAGCCTGAGATATGCTATCTCGTAATCCTTTAATCCAAGATGTTGCAGCATATCGAACTCGCGCATTGTATCACCAATCTTTATCATGCCATGATAAGAATTAGTGTTTATAAATAGGTTATGAAGAAATAACAAAGAACAGACTTACAGAATAAAAATTCACAAGCTTTTTAAAGCGATTTCAGGACATCTTATCAATGATAGATATAGTCTTTAGTCCTAAATGGTTTAATGGGGTTGATATAATTTTTGAGTTGATAAGTGCCATTGTTTTGGTTCTAATAGCGTCTTATTCTTTAAGATCATACAAGTTTAAAAAAAATGAAAATTTCAGGGATTTTGCAATTGCCTTTTTTATACTCGCTGCTGCTTTTATTGCCAAGATACTGACAAACATAACTATTTACTATAATGTCCTGGAAACATTCCACGTAGGATTATTATCATTTACTATAAGCTCTATAAAGGCCTCTTCTATATTTTATAATGGCGGTTACTTCTTTTACAGGCTGTTAACATTGATAGGTCTGTATATCTTTATAACAATAATAGATAAGAAAGAGACCAATTCCTTGTTTATGATATATTTTATTGCTATAACCACTATATTCAGCACATGGAATTACTATCTATTCCATATAACTAGTATGTTATTCGCAGGATACATCACGTATCTGTATTTTAAGAGCTATAAACAAAGGGAATGTGAATTGTGCGACAAAAAAGTGAACAATGTAAAATATCCTTTAGCCGCATTCTCAATAATAAGCCTTGCAAACGCACTGTTTATATTTATAAAGCTCAATAGTTATATTTATGTAATAGCCGAGTATATGCAATTGCTGGGTTATATCATCTTGCTGTATACTTTCATAAGAGTAATAAAATATGGCACAAAAAAGAAATAAGATTGAAATTGTAAATGACATGCTTAATTCTATACACCAAAAAGGGGAGATTAAACCTACCCATTTGATGTACAAGTCTAATCTGTCACATACGCTTATGAAGTCTTATCTGGAGGAATTGATACAGAAGGAATTTATAGCAGAGGTTCACAGGGAGCACAAAGGGCA
>JAGVZV010000021.1 GCA_018302265.1 Candidatus Woesearchaeota archaeon
TATATCTTTGAAAGCCCCCCTAAAAAATTTACCGCAATAAGGGCACTCAAAATCAGAAAAATCAACTATTACTATCTTGGCGCTGGAATTCCCTATATACGGGCTTCCTCCTATGGATATATTGATTATAGGGCTTCTCGTGTGAGGTATTGTTGTTTTATTAATGTAATAAAATGCTGAAATAAATAGTATTAAAACTACTAAAATTACAAGTACCATCCATCTGGAATTTTTTTCCATTTAATCTATCATCCCTGTTAATTTTTTATCAAACCAGCTGAATTTTATCATGTTTACTAGAAGATTATATTCAATTTTGGTAATGCTCTTTGATATTTCAAGTGTTCTTAATATACGCTCTTCAAATCTTTTGACTTTAAGTATGTGCTTTATATTCTTGCAATCATATTTCTTATCAAGTATCTTATTTGCAACATCAATGCCAGAAAGCATTGCAAAATATATGCCTTCTCCCGTTAATCCAGAACTGAATCCTGCTGCATCCCCTGTTAAAAATTTATTCCCAAATTCATGTCCTCTATAATCATAATTTATAGGGCATGCCTTTAGACTTGCTTTTTTAATATCATACCCCATTTCCGTGCACCATTCATCAAGGTTCTTTTTAACATCATTTGCCTTTAGCCTGTATCTAGAATCAGCGCCAGTGCCTATAGACACGGAATTTTTGTAAGGAAATACCCAGGCATACGCTGGACCGAATCTTTCCACATCAAAATATATCTGAATATCTTTAACCTGCTTATTAAGCACATAATGGAATGCTTCCAGTATTTTTGTTGTTTTCAATCCAAGATGCTTTCTTAATATAGAATTAGATCCATCAGCACCTATAAGATATTTAAAATAAATCTTTCCTTTATCAGTTCTTATAAAGTTATTCCTTATGTTATTCACATTAACATTCGTCTTTATCTCTGCTCCTTGTTTTTTTGCATTAGACGCCATCCACTTCCCAAGGTCTTTTCTGTCTACTGTTGCGATAAAGGTAGAATCAGTTTTGATATAGCTTTTTTTATTTTTATAGCTTACTCGCATTTTGTTAAATTTTCTTTGCAGGATGCTATCAGGTATGTTAAATTTCAGCGCGTTTCTTGTGAGACCACCAGCGCATACCTTGTCTCCGATTATAGGTCTTCTTTCTAGTACAAGAACGTCTTTTTTGTTATTCGCCAGTATTTCTGCTGCTTTAAGCCCGGAAGGACCAGCCCCAATTATAACTATTTCTCTTTTATCCATTTAATGACAGCAGCAACATCCCTTTTTACTAATTTTGCCACCCTCAAATCTGTTTAGACATTCTTTAGAGCAGAACCATTTCCCTTCCTTTTCAAAGCCTTTCCCTTTTTTTTCTTTCATCCCGCATACAGGATCCTTTCTTTTTAGCAGATTAAACATTTTTCCTCCATTACCTTCTTCTTTTGCTTTCAGTTATCCACTTGTGCGTAAGCCAGAATATCACTGAAAACAAAAATGCGAACACTGCAAATAAAACTACGCTGTATATTCCTGAAAATCCCCCCATCATTGAAGTTCCTCCCCACATCATTGAACAACCTGTGTCCGCTTTTACAATCCCTAAATTTGTTATAACTGCACTTACTAATGATATTAACTTCTTCATTTTCTCACCTCCGTTTGTTTTTTTATAAATTTTATGAATTTAAATGCTTTTTCATTTAAAGTATTCCAGACATTCTTTTGTGTCTGCATGATGTGATAGATGCTCTTTCCACGATTCAATATCCTCCCCCTCAGGAGGCCTGCATTTTTCCGGAAGATTTGTATAATCACTATTTGATTTAGATGAACTTATTGGAATTTTATACCCAACCATACTAAATGCTATTAGTGCTATTATTAACACAACGAAAATACCAAGCATTATATGTTCTGTTTTCATTTTTTAATGTGCCTCATTTTTTTAACCATAAAGTATATACCTACTGCATTGGCAAGTAATCCAAACAACAAGATTTGCAATGTATATTTAGCTAGAGATGATGCGAGTGACGCACTCATAAATGGGAATATATTAAGAGCATAGTGGCTGCAGCATAAGATCATGCTTATTGAGGATATCCCTCCGCTTGCCATGCTTGTAGCAGAACAAACAACACTTTTATGTTTTAAGTAAGTGAATAATCCAATTTGCACTCCAAACCCAGTTATTAATAAAACCAATAATAAAAAATATTTTTTTATTTGTGATACCGCCATTGCAGGAAAGTTCAGTGAATATAGAACCAAAAAGTTTATTCCTATTACTATTAGAAATGCTATCACTATATTCCTTGCTATTTTTAATTTTATCTTTCTGTCCATTTTTATTATACTTTACATCCTGTAATCTCTGAAAGCCTTTCAAAGCTTTGAACTTGCGGGTACATCTTTCCGTTAATCTCCCATGTTGGAGTTACTTTCACCCCTTTGGCATCACATAATTCTTTATTCTCTGCGCATTTTACATAATTTAGATATTCTTTAGATTTTCCAAAAAGATTCTTCTGCTTGTTTGTATAAGAGCAAAAATCATTTCCGTAAATTACCGCTCCTTTTTCTGTCATGCATTTTGCAAATTCATCATACTGCCCTGGCATCTGAGACCTTAAATAAAAGGTGTAGGAAAATATTATTATAGCCACCAATAGGAGAAGCATTATCAGATATGATTTTATTTTTTTAGTTTTAAATCCAGTTTCCTTATCCTGCGGATGCTTTGAATCATTGTGCTGTCTTAAACTTTCTTCTGATCCGAACTTCTGATTGCAGATCCTGCATTCTAAATCTTTCATTTGGATTTATATTCCGCACCCTCCACCAGCATACTGGCCTGTTGGGTAGCTACTTACTGCTGCACTGCCATCTGAAGTCATGATAGTATATGCTAAAAACAGCACTGCCAATCCCAATATTATAATAACTATTGTTGTGTTCTTGTCCATTTTCCCTCCTTTGCTTTATTCCTTGCAACAATCTAATACTTTTTTTAATAATTGTGAAACCTTTGATAATTTAGTCTCTGCAATAACCTCGCTATTTTCCATTTTCACAGCGCCATTAACAGCCCAGAACAAGCTGTAAAGATTGAAAGCCTCTAAAAATAATTCTTCGGCTTCTTTCTTGTTCCCATCGTGCAGATATTTAGTTCCAACCTCTGTTAATCTCATGCTCACAGCCAATAGATGCTTTGAGATGCACCATTTTTCTGATCCATCATCTTTCTTGACTATTTTTGATAATAATTTTTTTCTTGTCTCTCTTGTTTGCTCCAAAAATTCAAGGAATTTTTTCTCCTGTGTTTTCATATAGCTGAATAAGAAATGCTCTTCCAGACTAACAAGATTCATTAATGCAATGCTTAAATCCTGCCCACTGGTTAAATCTAAGCTATTCTTATTTTTTATTTTTTCTATATCCTTCATAAAATTTTCTGCTTTCATTTCGTTATTATCCAAAGTATCGATGACAGTATAAAGAGGGCTATCGTCATAAAAGATAATCCCTGATAGGGCCATAATACCCTGCCACGCTGCTTTTTTATGCTGTCGCTCAATGTGAATGTAAACCATATTGCTATAGTTCCTATTATAATTCCTGTTAATAGCTTGTCTATTCCAAGCACACCAAGGCCAAGTATCGCATGGTGATCAGGCATGCTCTTTACCATATCAGCATTAACTATTATTCCAGCGTAATAAAGAGGCACCACTAACATTACAAATGATACTGCTACTACAGCTATCTCTTGTAGCGGGAAATCCACTCTTTTTTTAAGCCATTTATTGAACCATAATGCGGATGAAACTATTAATGTTCCAAGCAGCAATCCAACAATGCTATCATCTAATCCTGCTACTCTTGCTACCTCTACACCGGCTACAGCCGCTCCTGTGCACAAGGGACAGTGAGCCATTACGCTTGGAATAAATGTGATTAATGACATTAAAATAATTGGTATTAGTAATAACTTTTTCATTTTAAAATAAAAAGAAGGGGATTAGCAACCCCCAACCATTCCTCCACCACTCGGGACTGCGCTTACTGCAGAATTTCCTATAGCAGAAATTTGCAGAGTCTGCCATAATACAAATACAATCACTATAGCAAGCACGACCCAAAGTAGTGTCTTTGTATTTAGTTTTATTTCCATTCTAACAACCTCCTACCATTCCGCTTGAAGATGGAGAACTTTGACCTGCACTTCCCTGCGCTCTTGCAGGAATTGTACCATGCATTTCATAATTCATTATCTCATTTTGAGTCCATCCAGACGTATCCATTTTACCTGAAACTGCACCACCAGTGATACTGTTTTTCAGCGTGTTTATTTGATAGAATTGGAACAAGACTAGCAATACGACCAAAGCTCCAAAAACCATCAAAATATGTTTAGTTTCCATCTTAGCATCCTCCTACCATAGAACCACCACTTGCACCTTGCTCTATACCCCTGTATAGATTGGACGCAAGATTAATGTAGTTTAATTCAATTCCCTTTGATTTCAATATGCTTGCTTTTTGCGTATGTACATCTGGGAAGAATAAAACTTTCCATTTTCCTAGTTCTTCTAGAATCTGTTCATCGCTGAACTCAGAACCATGCTTTGTCAGCAAGTATTTAGCTAGTCCACGCATAGCATAACTGTGTGCGCATCCACATGCAGGAGTTCCATCCTTGAATATTATAGAAGCTGCACCACAGCAATATTCGCAAGATATTTTTGATCCTATCGCTACATATCTTTTTAGGTTATCTCCGCTTAGAGTTAGTGTTCTATCCAAGTTCCCCAGTTTACCGATAGTTGCATCAGCTTTTTGTGGTGTTCTTGCTGATACATCATCGTAACTAACATCCAATTCAGCACCATACACAACTGGGATTCCTGTTGGTATTATTGATGCAAATGCATTTGTGTTAGTTGCACTAGTTGATCCTCCTCCAACTGTCTGTTTTATGTTACTGATTTTATAACCATTATAAACCGCAAATAATAATAGTATCCCTATCATCACTGCCAGTATCTTGGTTGTATTATTCATCTTATCTTTGTGCTCATGTACTTCATGATGCTTATGTTCTTCTACCATTTTGGTAACCTCCTAAATAGTATCTATTTTAGATATAGAAACAGCATATAAGCACTTGTTTGAAACTAGTTTCAGCGTTATTCGCATACAAATGCCACTTTCTTTCGTAGTTTCTCTTCTGCTTTCAGATTCATTGTCTCAATAACGTTGTTTACAACGCCCTTTACATCCTTTATTATCTTTTTATTGACTTTGAAGTATTTATTGTCAGTTCCTGCATTGTTCTCTGCTCCATGCGTTTTATAAGCAAAGCCATACGGAGCCAATATATAACCCATCTGCTGGAAATACACAAATATATCCATTGCAGTCTTTAAAGCCCCATCTTCATGCCCATTTATCAGTATTCCAAGAATCTTTCCTGCTGTAGGGCATTCTTTTCCAAGCAATGGAAGGTTCTGTATGCATGTTAGCCTATCAAGAAAATCCTTTAATCTAGCGGACATGTTATTCCAGTTTATAGGTGATGCAACTATCACGGCTTTTGAATTTATAATCATCTCGTGCAATGCAGGGGCATCATCCAGCTGGTTTCTGCAGGGATAAGTGCAGGCATTGTCCCTCATGCTGTAACAGCACCAGCAATGCTGTACGTCAAGCTCATTAAGATTAAATCTTCTGTATTTTATTTTTCTTCTCTTTAATTCACTCTCTGCTATATCCATCAGTACTTTTGTATTATGGCCCCTATGGGAACTTCCATTAATTAATAGAACATCAATTTTTTCCTTATTATACCTTAATCTTTGCTTTTTTATGTTTCTTACAAATTCCTTTGATGAGCCGCTACATTGGGGGCATTCATTTGGAGGGTTGTTCCCTTTATGGATATATCCACATATAACGCATTTCCATTCCTTCATTGGGATTGGTCCTCTTCGCATCCTCTTGTGCAGTAATAAGCATGCTTGAAATTCATCTTTGCTTGTACAGGGCATCCAGGGCATAAGCAGCCTTTCTCTTCTTTTATGCACTTGCTCTTGCCTACTTTTTTAAAGCAGAATGCCAATTGTCTGCATTCAACAAAGCTGGGACATTCTGGACAGATGCACTTTCCATCTTTCTTTTTCATTTATATCCTCACCCCAAAAAACCACAGCAAAAATGCAAATATAAGATGAATTAGTGCCAGAGTTCCTGTTAAAAATGCAAAAAATCTGTGATACTTAAAAACAGGCTTTCTGAAATAATGCATTGCAACGCCTAAAGAAAGCGTTGTGAATAAAGATGTGATTGTTAAAAATCCAAACCAAATAGCAGTGGGTATATTAAGCAGCATTTTATTCTACTACGACCTTTCCTTTCATTGAAGGATGAACTGAGCAGTAATACTCATAAGTTCCTGGATTGTCGAATTTGTATTGGTATGTTTCTCCTTTTGACATGAGCCTCGAGTTTATGCTCATTGATGAAAAGACAACCTCGTGCTTTGCAGAATCCTCATTCACCCAGAAAATGCTATCGCCTGCTTTAATTGTTATTTCATCCGGATCGAATGCAAAATTTTTCATCTCCACATTTTTAATCTGTATATCTTCTGTAATAATTGGTACGGATTGCTGATTAGTATCAGGTATAAAGGTTTCTGTTTCTTCTCCAATCTCATTGGAAGAACTTGGTTGTTGACTTACCTGATTACCGCACGCACTTAATAGAATAGTAATTAAGAATAATCCAAAGATCACACTTTTTTTCATATGTTTTTTTAATATTTGTTTATATATAAAACTATCTACCTTATGAGCTGTAAAGTAAACATCACCTAAAAAGAAAAATTTTGGAAATTTGAAGAGAGTAAAAATGGAGATTGATATCCGAAAAGTATTTAAATATAAGAATATTCTAATATACTATTATGAAACAGTTATATAAAATTCATGCTGAAATGTGTAAGGTTTTTTCTAATTCAATTAGATTGGAGATATTGAACCTATTGCGAGATAAAGAACTCTCAGTTACTGAATTAATAGAGAAGACAAAACTAAGCCAGGCAAATATTTCTCAGCATTTGTCTATTATGAAGTCTAAAGGCATCGTTACATCAAGCAGGAAAGGCAAGAATATCTATTACAAACTTACAAATCCTAAAATCATTAAAGCATTCGATATCATAAGAGAAGTTTTGACTGAAAGATTAAAGGAAGATGGAAGAATTGTTAAGGAGTTATGAGGAAAAAATGAGAAAAATATTATTGATCATTGGTTTGGTTTTGTTGCTGAATCTGAGTTTAGTTAGTGCAATTACTCAGCAAGAGATTAATGAAGCCAAAGATTTGATTGATTCAAAAGTCAGCTGTGGTGATAAACTAACAAATGAACAATTGGAGATAATCGGGGAATACTACATGGAGCAGATGCATCCTGGTGAGAGTCATGAGCTAATGCACAAAATGATGGGACTTGAAGAAGGCTCTGAAACTGAAAAGCAGTTTCACATTAACATGGCTCGAATACTATATTGCAATGAAGATGGAACGAGTAATTCTGGTGGAATGATGGGGATGATGGGAGGAGGCATGAACATGATGGGTTCAGGAATGATAGGAAATGGGGGTTATTTTGGTTATTGGAATTTTCTAAACGTTCTCTATATTACACTACTGATTGGATTAATAATTCTGGTTTATCTTTGGATTATAAAATTATGGAGAGGTTTTTATGGCAAGAAAAAATAAAATAGACAAGAATGAGAATATGCCAATAATTGCAGCAGTTTTATTAGTCTTATTATTATTTCTTAGTCTTGGATGGGGGTTTGGTTATATGGGCGGAATGATGTTTTTTGGACCTATTTTTATGATATTGGTTTTGGTTCTCATAGTTTGGTTAATAGTATCTTTAACTCAACAGAGGTAAACTATGAATGTAAATGATTTTACTTATATCATTGAAACAAAAAAGAGTTTTGATGAGGCAGTTGTTTCAGTTTTGAAAACAGTTGAACAAAAAGGATGGACTTTGTTCCAGATTTATGACGTAAAAGAAAGATTGGCAGCAAAAGGGCTTGAACAAAAGCCATTGAAAATAATTGAAATTTGTTCTGGGAAATACGCAAACCAATTCTTGAATAAAAATAGATTAATCTCTCTTTGTATGCCATGCAAAATCAATGTTGTAGAAGAGAACGGAAAGGTAAAAATTATCGGGATGAAGCCGACTATAATATCAGCATTCTTTCCAGAAGTAAGCAAAAAAGAAGCTGAGGAGGTAGAAAGAGATATTATTGAGATGATGGACAACGCGAGGTAAAGTATGAAGATGGGCGTTATATTAGCTTTTTGCCCTTAAATCGGTGTCACTAACTTTACAGATCACTACTTTATTATTACAACGTTGTCAAAACCTGACTTTTCTACCAGGTCTGATTGAAACATAGAGCCTTCTTTTTCTGTTAACTCATAGATTTTCTTTTCTTCTTCTGTTAGGGTCTTTATCTTTTCTAGATTCTCCCTCTTCCTTTCTGCGCTGACCAGTACTTTTTCTTTCATGAATAAGAATATAACTCCAATAACAATAACTGCAAATAATATGCCTATAGATATATTTGTTTGGAATTTCAATGCAGCCTCATGAGGACAGTTTATCTCTCCGCACTGTGATATTGAAATAAGGTCAGTTAGAGCAGTATTAAATGCATATATTATATAACCAATCAGCAAACCAATGCCTATTATCAGTAATCCTATCTTCTTGTTTCTGGTTAATTCCATACCAAAAGGGCTTTATTTTAATTTATAAAACTTATGTATTCTCAAATCTTTTAGAAACAGCATTCCAATCAATTGCTTTGAAGAAGGAATCTATGTAATCTGCTCTTTTTAATTCATAGTCTATTATGTATGCATGCTCAAATACATCCATTACCAATAATGGAATTCCACCTGCAAAATGACCTGTGTCATGCTCGTTAATCCAGACATTAAATAATCTTTTTCCATCAGGGTCGTAATACAAAATTATCCATCCAATGCCTCTCATCTTGCCCATTGATATGAAATCATTTTTCCAATTTTCAAGAGAGCCCCATTCTTTTGCTATCGCTTTAAATAATTCTGAATTTTTGCTTAAATCATTGAAGTTTTTTGTCATGTTCTCAAAATAAAGTTCATGAAGCCTCATCCCGTTGAATTCCCATGCAAATCTCCTGTTTAGCTCAGCAAACTCAGGAGAGCTGAAATTTCCTTCTTTCTCCATCTTAACCAGAGTATCATTGAGCTTGTTAAAATTAGCAACATACCCTTGGTATAAAGTAAAATGATTCTTTAGAAGTCTCTCGCTGAACCCTTTAATTCCAATTAAATTGTCAAAAGTTTTAATTTCATAAACCATTTACTTCCCTGTTAATTTCTTAATCTCTTTTTTTGCATTTCCTAACTCCTTTACTTGTTCCTTATCCAATTTTAGTAATAATTCTTGGAACTCGCCCATATGAGTTTTTTCTTCCTTTGCTATGTCCAGAAGAACTTTTTTTATGTTATTGCTTGCTGTCATTCCTGCCAGTTGTTCATACAAAGAAACTGCGTCTAATTCTGCTATCATTCCTAATCTAAGAATTTCTTTGTCGATGTCCTCTTTTTTTACTTTTTTCAGGTCTATTGGAGATTCAGATAACATAATATCACCTCTGCCTTTTGTTAATTTTATTGATTAATAAAACTTATGATTTTAAAAAATAAAAGAAAAAAGAATTTATTTCTTCTTTTTCTTGCCTTTCTTTTTGGTTGTCATTCCGCAACCACAAGTGTTACACATTTTTCCCTCCTACTTTACTTTTTTATCTATATAATTCCATAGGGCGCCAAGTACAAGACCCATTACATAACCAATTACTAATGCCATAATTACTAGTATTAGTAGATATACTGCGTTGAAACTAGTAACAGTGTAAACCTTGTTTAAGAAATGAAGTGGAAATATCCAGTCCAAGTACATTTGTGCAATTCCTGATCCTGCTAAAACAACAAGGCCCCATACTAAATGTAGTAGTCCAAAAAATACACCCAAAGTAATACCTAATTTATTAACATCTACCTTTGCCAATCTTTCACCTCCTTTTCAATCTTATTAAGCACACTACAGAAATTATAAATATTGGAATACTTAAATATTGCGCTAGCGTTAATCCAGCATAAAATGGCAGATCTTTGAAGGAATCCATTATAAACCTAAATATGGAAAATAGTAGTATAAACATCCAAAATACATAACCAGCAGGTAGTTTTCTGTAGAAATACAAAATAGCAAAAATAATAAAATTGCTGAATGCCTGATATAATTGAACTGGATGCCTTAACTCAGGATAATCATCAAACTTATATCCAAAAATTGAATCAGTGACTTTTCCTACTAACTCCTGGTTGATAAAATTTCCAATTCTAATGAACATTGCTCCAAGGGCAAATGGAATAACTGCAATATCTGCCAAATCGTAGAATCTTACCCCCTTCTTTTTGCAGAACCATAATGCAATTATAATATTGGCAATTATTGCGCCGTGGCTGGACAATCCACCCTCCCATATGTAAAATATTTTTATTGGGTCACCCAAATAATAATAAAAATGATAGAACAATACATGGAATAATCTTGCGCCTATTATTGTTCCAATGATGGCGTAAATAAAATAATCTTCAATTATTTTTTCACTAATGCCTTTTTCTTTAGCCAGTTTTTTTAATAAGAAATAACCTATGACAAAACCAATAACCATCAGAATTCCATAGTATCTGGCTGTTAATGGGCCTAAAGTAAATGCAATTGGATTCATATTCATGTACTGCATTCGGCACTTGTTGCTGAAGGGATTATTTCTGAGCTTGTTTTTATCTCTTGCGAACATTCCTTTGGTTCTTCAGTAAATGCAGAGCATATAGCTTCCTTGAATGCTGTTGGTGTCCTATCCCCATTGTACTGGGCGCCATTTATGACCAGTGTTGGAGAACCGCTAACACCATTCTCTTGGTCTAGATCTAATTGGGACTGCAATAGAGACACTTTTTCATTTGTGAAGCAGCTCTTTACTTTTGATACATCAACTTTATTGGATTTTGCCACCTCTTCCCAGCAAGAATCCACATCTTTATAATTGCATTTATCTGAAACAGCCAGTACATAACCCCAGAATTTATCACGCTGGTATTTTTGTATGCACATCTGCCTTACATCTTCATTTAATTCCTGGATTCCATGCATTGAGCAGTATTTGCCATTTTCTATACAATACTCTGGGCTTCCACCCTGGTAGTTCGGGTAGATTACATAACTAACTTTTATGAGATCCTTAAGCAATTGAGTAACAGGAGCCATAGCTTGTATCGCCTTTATTCCGAATGGGCAATAACTCATTATGAACAACTTTACATCCGGATTTTCAGATTTTGGTATCTCTGCTGGTTGTTCTTGCGCTTGTGTTGGGATCTGAGGTGTTTGTGTTAGATCAACTGCACTTGGGAATAATAAACTTCCATCTTTAGTAACATAAGAATCAAAGGTTCTTCCACCTACATCCAGCGTTAACTTATACATTCCTTTATCTGAAGTAATGTCTTTTACTGTAGCTGTAACTCCCTGTCCTGCTAACAAATAATTATTCAAATAAGCTTCAACATCCTTTGCTACGTTGTTTTTTCCAAAACCTATCTTAAATCCACCAGTAAATATAGAAAATATCAATAATAATGCCAGAACGATGCTTATTACTTGCCAATTATTTAACTTTATTGACAGGTCTTTTTTCTCGTGATGCTCGTCTTTTTTATGATGTTCTTCAACCATGTTTACTTCCCCATTGATTTATTTATAAACTTTATGAATTTAAATTATTTCATATTTCAAAGAATCCTGTTCGAATGTATATCCCTCGGCATTTATAATATCTTTGGTGTAAATTCCCATCCTGTTGGTATCGCAATGCACTATTGATAATTCTATATTATACTTGTAATAATCCCCTCCGAATGCAAACATATCCGAATCAGACAATTCACATAATCCATGATTGTGATTATGCCAGAAGCCAATGACATTCTTGTATGCTTCATCAGCACCGCAGGACTCGTACTCCATTGAATTTAGTGATGTATTAATTATTCTTGGCTTGTATGTATTTGTGATTCTCCATCCTTCAAGTACACGCTCTCCAAGCAAACAAAGAACTGTTTCATCACTATTAACATTAAATTCAGCATTGAATTGATTAAGCACATACTGTGATATGAAAACTTTTTTCTCAGAAAATATTGCCCTTCCCGTTATATAACCGCCCATCAATAGAATCAGGATTATAATCAGAATGATAGTTACTTTGCTTCCCATGTTGCTCATAAGAAAATAAAATTATTCTTGTTTATAAATCTTTTCTTATTCAAAAGGCCTTTACCCTTTTTTCTCAGCCATTTTAGTGTCCTCTTTCGTCCTATTTCTCTGCTCCACCCTGACAACGAGGTTGCTCTTATTGCTGGTTGTGAGTGGTGGCAAGAGGTGAGACAATAGTTGCTCTGCAGTCATCATGCGAACTATGCCATTTGGGCTTGTTTGTGTCCAGAAGTTATTATCTTTACGATAGATTTGTGTATAACCGCGCTTGGTTGTAATATATATTATGCAGTCAGTGTTTTTCATGTCCCTTATTCATAAGATAATTGTGAAATATTTAAACTTACTTGTTTAAGTTGAATCAAAGGCGTTAAACCCAAGCCTTATTCTTTAAACAAAGCCTATTCAAAAACAATAGAGGCATAGCCAACTTGATTATCATAATCCTTTGTTATATCTCCTGATGTGTAATACTTCAGTAATCTTGCCT
>JAGVZV010000022.1 GCA_018302265.1 Candidatus Woesearchaeota archaeon
TTCTGATAAAAAATTTAGTACTACCAATAAAAAATATGACCCTTCTAACACCGCCCTATTGAATGATGAATATATAATTATTGATGGTAAATGCATAAGCAATATAGGAATATTCGATTCTAAAAATAACAGGTGCTTTTATGACAAAAATAATCTGGGTACCCTTCAAGGACTTGTGAATAATCCATTATATCAAAAAGAAATATTAAGTTTATCGAGCCAATTAAAAGGCAGCGAGATTGTTACTATAGCAAAACCAGAAGTGACAGCTTATACCAAAGCGCAATTGTATGCAAAGTTACCTACAGAAGCACCAAAAATTTCACCATCACCAAAACCAATTGAAAAAAAGTGTAAGGAATTAATCCAGTGTGATTATGATTATTCTGTGTGTAACACAAATGCTAAAGATGATAAGACCAAAAAAACAAAATGCGATATTATAAACGTTGAGTGCATAAACTCTGCTAGTACTGTGGTTGGATGTTCTTAGAAATTTTTATTATTAAATTAACTAAAACACTTTTTTTAATATTTCCTTAGCAATTTTTGATCTTTCTTTGGGTTTTAATTCCATTAATCTTTCTTTGGTGTATCCTCTATTTTCAAATAACTTGTAGAATCTTCCATATTCATTATCCCCCTGATTATTTGTTGTAATCCAAAAAACCCAGCCGTTGTACTCTTCATCTTTGGAAATTTGATATAAAAAAGTTTCAGCTTCATTCCTTCTTGATTCAGCATTATCGCTGCTGTAAGGATCAAAATGATGCAGAGGTTCATGGTTTATAGTGGACTTTATTGTAACTTTCTTAAATTTTTTTATGAAACCTTCTTTGCTATTTACATCTTTTTTAATGGCATTGTACAGTTCATTTGCCATAAAAGAAGTAAACTCGTCATCATACATATCTTTCATATAACCAAATTTCCACAGTTCTTCTGCGACCCTTGTTAATTCGGTATTATCTATAAAAGCAGTTTTTGTCCTATCGCTCCACCAAGCCAGCCCAACTTTTTCTTTAGCATCTTTGTATTCTAGACTCTCATCAAAAAGAACAACGCTATATTCCAAAGTTTCACCTTCAAACCTGAATCTTTTTTTGAATTCTTTGATAATATCCCCGGTTATAACGATACTTCCTCCAGGGTGGTTTATATCGGCCAGTTCAGAATACAATTTTTTGTTTTGCCTGCATAACTCTTGGAATTCAAAATAATCAAATATGTCTGCATCCCACTTATCACATCTTTCTACCTGTTTTAGTAACTCTTCTAATTTTGGCTTATGGCTTGCGTTGGTTGTTATTGTAGGAAATAATGTAGTTATCCCCAAGATTCCCATACATAACAATTTTTTAAGATTGGTCATTTTATATCACCAGTCAGTAACAAATATACTATTTAAATCTTTCCAATGAGGTCTAAAATGCCTTTAAAAGTCGATTTGGATGGCCTTTTCTTATAGTTCTTTACTCTAAAAATAAGCTCTTTTCTGTTTATCTTTAAATCTTTAGAATTAGACATCAAAAACTGGCAAAACTGAGAAACATTCTTTGGATTTTCAGTATAATAACTGCGTTCAAAATCTATTAACACTGGTTTTTTGTCTATTATTATATGCTTTACCGGATGATGCATCTCCAATTTATTTATTTTTAATTTATCTAAGATAAAACACTGTCTCAAAACATCTTTTAGCATTTTAACAATCTTTTTTTTATTATTCTTCTCAATAAAATCAAGTATAAAATCTCCTTCAACAAACTCGTAAATAATGCTGTTATGCTTAACATTCAATAATCTTGGTCCAATCTTATATTTATTCAGTATCTTCAAGAATCGGGCTTCATTCTTAATCCTTCCAATGGCTTCACTTGAAGGATTCTTTTCTTTAATAACTATTTTTTTAGTGCCTAAAAATCCAGTGTAAATTATACTTCTGTGCCCCTTTGCAAGGAATTTTTTATTTCTTATAATTGCCATAAATAACGTTAATAGAAAGGTTTTTAAATAAATTCCTATTATCCAGCTTAAGAGGTGCATTTATGAGATTATATACAATATTAATACTATTACTCATTTTACCAACTGCAATTGCAGAAGATGCTGCAACTACTGAAACTAGTTTTGATCCAATACCGAGCTATGATTGGCTGAATAATAACACTAATACAAACAGCCTTCCAGCACGAGAGGCTGCATTTGCCTTACTAGCGCTTAATAACCAGAATTATGATATAGAATCGAAATTAAATCTGTTCATAGCAAATCAAGGTAATGATTGTTGGCCCAGAGATGGTTGCACTGTTGTTGATACTGCTCTTGGCTTATTAGTTCTGGAAAATACAGGGCAGGAAACAAATAATACTGTTACATGGTTAAACCAGCGTGAAATACCTGCCGGATCCATTGGTGGGATATGGTATCTCCAGATTGTTACAACCAACAATGGAACTTGCGATGTTGAGTGTGATGGAAAAACAACCGAAGTAGATGTTTCTCAATGGGCTAAGGTAGACACTCTTGGCTGTGGATCAATCGGATCTAAAAAATCACAGAACTATTATGTTGATTGTTCCAATGTTGGTGACCCCTCAATGCATATCACATTATTATACCAGATAGAAAAACCTGAATATTCTGAAACATTCCTGCTGCAAGACGAACAAGCGCAGCAGATGGATGTTACTGTTGATAATGCCTGTTATCCAAAATCTCTTGGAGGGACTGCTTGTGATCTAGAATCCACTCTGTACGCAACATGGGTTTTAAGTTTGTTGGGAGAGGAAGTCCATACAATACCCTATATTGAAGAGAGATTAAATGAAATTACTAATGATCCATTAAAATTGGCCTTATTGTATATGATAAGACCTGATAGCATTGCTTATGGAAGTCTCTTAATGGCAAAGCAAAAACCGTCTGGTAGCTGGTTAGATGATATCTATAAAACCTCAATTGCGTCCCTCGCACTTGTCAGTAACTCTGATTCTTATCTAAATGCAACCAAATGGATCCAACTAAAGAGAGACAAGAAAGATTTTACCTGGAACCAGAAAATAATAAATACTGCAGTTGCTTTAATAGCATTGCACGGAACAATTGATTCAACCTCTATTGATCTCGGGATGGGAGAAAATGTAATTGAAATCTGCGACGATGGAACTGATAATAATGATGATAGCCTGATTGATTGTGATGATCCTGAATGTTCCAGTGATCTGGCCTGTGTTTGTGATATAACCAAAAATGAATGTGCAAGTAATTCTGATTGTATGAGTAAAGGTAATGATTACACATGTGATTCTCTTTCGTGCACATGTGTCAAGTCTAGTTGTTCTATCCTGACAGACGAGTGCGAGAGTGATTCAGATTGCATTACAATTTATGGCGGTGATTACTCTTGTGATCCAATATTGTGTACTTGCCAGGGACCAGAAACCCCGTCTCAAGAATTAGAAATCTGCGACGATGAAACGGATAATAATGATGATGGCTTGATTGATTGTGATGATTCTGATTGCGAAGGTGATCCTGCTTGCGAGGGCGGATCTGGATGGGTGTGGGCATTGATATTTATTTTACTGATAGGCGGGGGATTCTCAGGGTTTTATTATGTTAATTACATCAAAAAAGGGAAGGGTTTTAGTGATTTCAAGAACGACTTTAACCTGTTTGTTGCCGGTCTTTTTAAGAAAAAACCAAAGAAGACTAGTTTTGAGGAGCACGTAGCTGCTAAAGAAAAACAAAGACAGGCTCCATTTGTGCAGCAGCCAGTGCAGCAAAAACAAACTTATTATCAAAGATCATCTACCAAACAAAAAGGTGTGGAGGATGAATTAGAAAAATCTTTGCAGGAAGCAAAAAAATTGCTGGGGGGAAAATGAAAAATAGAATTATAATTTTAATAATGTTGGGGATATTGCTAGTGCCCTTTGTTAATTCGGCCATAGAATTAAACAGGGAAGAGTATCAATTGGGGGAGACGGTTGTAGCTAAACTAAACTTTAATTACGCCCCTGATAAATTAAATGACGAACACATAAAAATATATGACCCATACGGGAAATCTGTTTTAATTCCGTCCTACATTGTAAAATTTTCTGATTCTCTGTATTATACCTACTTTACACTTCCAACTGCCCGCATGGAAGATAACTTTAGCCTGGAAGTAGGGCCATACTACTACACATTAAATGGAGAGTTACAAAGAAAGATTGATCGTGCAGATATAAAAATATTTACAGACAGAGATTTTCCAATACTCGCTGTAGATCCTGCAGCAGCAGTAATTGATTATAACCAACAGAATTATTTCTATATAAACCTAAAAAACAATGGAAATACCAAGATAGATTTAAAATTGAAATTAAGCGAGGGTGTGCTAAACCATAACGAGTATGAGATAAGCTCAGGGGATACGTTAAAGATAAAAGGCACTGTAAATCTGACAGGAGAAAAACTCTTGGAAATAGATTACAATGGTTTAGAATTAAATATACCTGTTATCGTAACAGGAGAGGTAAATACAGTACCAGTACCAACCACTGTAACAGTTAAAGAACCCAGTGATGCACTAAGATTTGTTGACCCAACAAACAGAATAAATGTATCTGTGATGAATGGACAGATGCTTATTGGTTCTATTAATTTCAAGAATTTCTGGACTGGAGATGTAAAGAATGTAAAGTTAAGTCTAACTGGAGATATAGGGGAGGTTTTAAGTCTTGATAGAACAAGCATAGACACTGTTAAACCAAACGAGGTAGTGAGCATAAATGTCGAAATTAACAAGAATAAAAATCTTCAGAAGGATTATAATGGAGAGATAAGACTGACTTCTGGAGATATTATCCTGTCTTACCCTATTTATATCAGATATCTGGCTGGAGAAAAAAAGGAAGAAGTGAAGAGCCTGGAAGAAGTACAGGAAACGCAAGAATCAAGCGTTAAAACCGAGAAAGAAGAGCTGGAAAAACAAAAAGAACTTAAAACAGGCTTTTTATTCTCATTATTGACACTATTATTTGTAATAATAGTCGTGTTATTAATAGTGTTTAGGGCCAGGAAGAGAAAATCAAAAGATTTTATTTTTTCTTCTCACCACCACTAGCTTCTTTTTCTCTTTTTAATACTATATTTTCAGCCTGCAGATTCTTCAAGAACATAGTAAAATTATGCAGTCTGGCAAGCAAATCATTCAGTAAATCATCAACCTCATTCGAGTTTATGTTTAATTTTATGGGATCCATTATTTCTATAGATGAGGGCATATAATTAAAGCAAAAATCATTTAGCTCCTTGAAATTGGATATTCTCAATTCCAGTTCTGCGAAATTGCTCCACATTTGAGTAACTTTTTCTACCGGAGCAATATTTTTCTTGAGTATGCTAATCCCTTTTTCCTTCCCGAGGTTTTCTATAACCATGTTCATGGTATTCTTTACGTGCTCTTCAGGAAAGCCCGCTATCTCTATTATTGCCTTGATTGTTATTTCCATCTTTATCCTTCCTAATAAACAAATAAACTGCTAACAATATTAATACAAAACATAAAAGATATAAAGCTAATCTTTTGGCTTTCGTATCTGATGATTCATATACAATATTTCCTGTAATTGGACTTGCCGGATTTATATTGCTTTCTGTTGGGGTTACTTCTTCTTTAACTTCTATTTCTGGAGGTTCTTCTTCTGTTAAAACTTCTTTGCTATAGCACGAATCAGGATTAGCAATGTTTATTTCTTGAGATACTAATTTTTCAAGCCCTTCTATAACAATAGAGTATGTACCCTCTTCATATTTATTATTGCAATTTGGTTCTAATTGTGCGGTGTAAACAAAGGTGTAATTCTTGTATTTTGTTCTCGCATGCTCAGAAATCTTGTCTGTTATTGGTTTGTTGTCTTTTCCGATATAAAAATATACTGCATACTTAGCTGTAGAACCGCGATAGACCTCCACTTTAACAGAGACATTGTCCCCAAATCTTATATTTGTCGGACTAATCTCTTTTATCTCTATAATGGAATCCTGATTTTGTTCAACACTTTCAACAGGGGTTTCAGAGTCTTGTTCTGTCTCTTCTGCCGCAGGAATTTCTTTTATTGAATTTTCACTTCCAGGGGTTCCGTTTATGCTTAATGATTTGTAGTAATTTCCATCAAAATATTCTAGCGAATAACCCTCAAGAATCTTAAATATCTTCATAGAAGCAACTTCATTTTTCTCTTGATCATAAATTGTAAGTTTATCATCCTCGCTTAATCCATTCCCTATGGCTGCACCTGCAGAATAAAGTGCAATATTCTCAGGGATGTTTAATATATAATCAATCTCTACAATTAGAGCATAATTTGAGCTAACATCATTTAATTTTATCAGTTTATCTTCAGAATCTCCATCTGAGAGGGTATAATTTTCCAAATCAATTTGAGTATCAAAATAGATTTCAACAAATTCCTTATAATTATCCTTTCCAAGGGGATTATACACTACCTCATTTATCCTAATCTCTGCTAAAACCTGGACTGAAAAAAGTATTACAAACAGGCTAATCAAATATACCTTGGATTTTAGCATTGCAATTATTACACTTATTGTGCTTTATATTATTTTTTGTTATAGAATATCCATTTCTTTCCACCAATAAGGAATTGCATTTGTAACAATGGGTATTTTCATGTTTGTTTTGTATATTACCTATATAAACATAATTTATTCCATTCTTTTTTGCTATTTTATATGCTTTTTCAAGGCTTTCTACAGGAGTTACCTGTTTATTCAAAATCTTGTGCATTGGAAAGAATCTTGAAAAGTGTAAAGGCACATTAGAACCAAGATTATTTTTTATCCATTTGCACATTTTATCTGTATCTTTTATGCTATCATTCAATCCCGGGATTATTAAGTTGGTAATCTCCAGCCATATTTTTTTATCTTTCAGGATCTTTAGCGTTTTTAGTACAGGTTCCAGCTTACCAAAGCAATTTTTCTTATAAAACCCTTCTGTAAACCCCTTCAAATCAATATTTACTGCATCTATATATTTACATAAAACTTTTAGAGGTTTTTCATTGATATAACCATTAGAGACCATCACATTCTTTATTCCACTCTTTTTTGCAAGTTTTGCAATATCCAATACATACTCTATTTCAGTTACTGGTTCTGTATAGGTATAAGATATTGATTTGCAATTGTTTTTCTTTGCTAATTGCACTATCTGTTTTGGTTCTATAAATTTGGTAGGAAACTGGTCTGGATTCGCATGTGCTATTTCTGCGTTCTGGCAGAATAAGCATTTTAGTGTGCACCCGGCTGTTCCTATAGAAAATGATTTTGTTCCCGGGAAAAAATGATACAGTGGTTTTTTCTCTATCGGGTCAACATGCATTGCAACAGGTTTGCCATATGATAAAGAAATCAATTTTCCTTTGATATTCTTTCTTGCAAGACACTTTCCGAGTCCATTTTCTTTTAAAACACAAAAATGCGGGCATAATTGACACTGAACAATTTTATTCTTTATTTTTTTATAGAATAGCGCTTCTTTCATCTACATGTACTTTCTTATTATCGCGCTAATCCCTCTCCACTTCTTACCTTCCTCTTTAAAACTCTTCTTTAATTCACTGTTTAGGCTATTTAAAACATCTCGTGTTACATTTGTAATATCCCAATCGCTTGATTCAGCGCTGAATACCTTAGAGGGGCCCTCTATTCTTGCATGTATGGAATATTTTTTCTTTTTTTGATTGCGTACTTTTACATTTATTGCAAGATCCATTATATTATGATAAGACCTTTTTATAGTTTCGTACTCTTTTTCAGCAACATTCTTCAGCTTTGTTTGTTCAATAAGATTTAATTCATTCAAACCAGAATACTTGATTATATTCTTCATCCCTCTTTGTGACAGGTCAACCATTTTTATTTGATTAAATCCTTGAAATTTAAACCTTTCCTTTTTATCTCTTCTAATGATATGCTGTAATAACTTGATTTTGTTTTATTTAATTTATGGGGTTGTATAAAATACCATCCTATATTGTCAAATCTTAGAGCCAGCCATGGTTCTGCTCCAAATTTCTTTGAGAATTCTTTTAACTCTTTTATCTCTTGCTCTTTGAAGTATTTATTTTCAGCACTTAATGATTTACACTCTATGGCTAGAATTCTTGAGTCTTTTCCGGCTATTAAATCTGGGTTGGGTAATCCTATAGAACCAGATCCTGCACTCCTTACGACATGCCATCTCTTGCCAAATAACATATGCAATAGTTCTCTTTCAGCCCTGGTTCCTTTGCATTTAGATCCTATTTTTCACACCTTCTTTATTAATTAATGAAATTTCTATTTATATACTTTTTTAATAAAAATAATAAAAAAGAAGAAGAAAAATTTACAAGTCTTTTGATTATTATCACCTAATCAACTAAAATAGGTATTTAAAGCTTTGTATGAATATATTTTACTAACAAGTTATAACTGTTATTAAAAATGGTTATTTCACAAACTCAACATTTTCTAAACCCTCAAATTCTTGATCTCCAGTAAGAAATTTTATTCCATTCTTAATAGATAAAACATACCCAATAGAATCTGCTGTAGATATCTTTTTTTTAATATTTTTTAATCTAAACTTATTTGCTTCTTTTATTATACCAATGTCTAGACCAATAACATAATTTGAATATTTTTCTAAAAAATAATTTGCTTTATCTTCATTAAAGTCTTTTAGCAAGGCGTAATGTAATTCTATCAAATTAAGAATTGCAGTAATCATTTTTGCATTTTTAAATTTGCTGTAATTCTCATTACCTTTAATCATCTCTATTATTGCATAAGTATCAAAGAAGTAAATTTCATTCATTCCAAAGTTCTTTATCAACCTCTTTTAGTATTTCTTCAGTTGGTCTCTTCCAATTCTTTAATGACCCAAATGTTTCTCTTAACACATTTGTGCTGTCTTCCAGTATTAATTTTATTCTTTGATTTTTTTTAATATTCTTCTGTTTAACTATCTCTTTAGGTATAATACATGCTAAAGAGCTGTTCCCCCATTGTTTTGTTACACATTCAATCTCTATCATTTTATTATATTTTGTATATTATACTAAATATAAACTTGTATATAAACTTTTCTATATTTGACTGACTAATTTTATTACCTTGTTTTTTCCTATAGTTAGTATGAAAGATGCTAGTCTAGGGCCGCGCTCTTTGTTAATAAGTAGTTTATAGCATGCCTTGAAGAAATCTTTTGGCGCTATTCCAGTATCATTTGCTATTTTGTATATCTCTTCGCTTAATTCCGCTTCATTGTACTTCTTTTCCAGTTTTTTAGCAAGCAATTTAAGGGCTTTTACCTCTTTTTCATCAAATTTAGCACGTACACT
>JAGVZV010000023.1 GCA_018302265.1 Candidatus Woesearchaeota archaeon
AGGCACAAGGAAGCCAGTGATATAAACAAGGAGTGCTGGAGTGGTTTATTAATGATGTACGAGCGTGATTTTAAAAGAGATACACCTATTGCTGATTCTCTAAAAATGAATATAGAGACTCCGTTCTTGGACGAGAATGTAATAAGAACAGCTATGCAGGTTCCAGCAGAATTTAAAATAAACCAAGAAAATAAGTTAATCTTAAGAGAGATATCAAATGAACTAGGATTAAAGAAGGAGTTTGCTTTTCGCAAGAAGAAGGCTGCCCAATATGGAAGTAATTTTATAAAAGCGCTCGATAAAATATCAAAGAAGAATGGATTTAAATATAAAAAGGATTTTTTAAATTCACTAAAATGAGACTTGCTGTTTTATTCACGGGCGGAAAAGATTCTTGTCTTGCTTTATTCAAAGAACACAAGAATATTGTATGTTTGTTAACGATGTTTTCTGAAAATACAGAATCTTATATGTTTCACACGTCCAGCATTGAAATAACAAAATTGCAGGCAAAAGCATTGAATTTGCCGTTGTTGAAAGGAAAAACATCTGGAGAAAAAGAATTAGAGCTGAAAGATCTAGACAAATTAATAAGAAAAGCCATAAAAAAATATAGAATTGATGGAATTATTACAGGCGCTCTATACAGCGTTTATCAGAGTGAAAGAATAGCAAATATATGCAATAAATTGGGTTTAAAATGCATAAATCCCCTATGGCACTTGGGACCCGAAGAAGAATTAAATGAATTATTAAAAAATAAATTCGAGTTTATCATGACAAGCATAGCTGCTGATGGTCTGGATAGATCCTGGTTGAATAAAATCATAACTAAAATAGATGTGGAAAAATTAAAAGAATTAAATAAAAAATACGGGGTTTCTTTAATTGGAGAGGGTGGATGTTTTGAAAGTCTTGTTTTAAACTGCCCGCTTTTTAATAAAAAACTCAGCATAACTGATTATGAGATAAAAATGGAGTCAGAGAATACAGGAAGATTGGTAATAAAGAAAGTTGGATTAATCTAAAAAATTCAAGAAATATCTTCTTTGCTCCCTTCCTTTTGCTTCTTCTTTTTTGGTAATAGATCTTTACTCTTCTTTTGCAGGGGCAATAAATCTTTAGTGCCCTTTATCTTTTGGTGTATCTCTAACAACCTTTTCTTGTTTATATGATGCGATGTCAATTTGTAGGCTGTTAGTATAGAAACAAATGCAGCTGCTATTGAACTGATGTAGAATAGATTTTCTTTTATGCTATCCACCCAAGTCCTTTCTGTTTTCTTTGCTTTATCAAGCCCCTGTTCTATTTCATTAAGGCTCTCTTCTACTATTGCTAGATTAACATACGCCTTTTTGAGATCTCCATCAAGCAGGTAGAATCTGGCATCTTTTAAGTATGTATCTACGCCCATTATATTACTGGATACAATCTCTAAATTATATCCCTCTTCTTTTTTGGTTTGGTAACTCTCTTCTAGAGTGATGTACTTGCTTTGCAGACCTTTTAGCTTATTCTCCAGTTCTGTCTTGTTGAATGTTTCTGTTTTATTTTCTGCTTCTTCAGCTAAAACGCTTATCTGTTCAATATCCTTTTTTATCAGATTTCCATTAGAGTACAATTTTACAATAAGATCTATGTTTCCTGCTGTTTTTGCCTCTATTTGGACAAAGGCATAATCCCTGTCCTTGGAAACCAATTTATCTATAGGTGTATTGTCAATCATAGATATACCATCACCAGATACCTCAGCGTAAACATCCTCTAGATCAACATTTCCATTATTAACGACAATTATATTCAACTGTCTCTCTCCGATCTTTATTTCATCAGGAGAAATACTCTCTACTTTCAGATCTTCTGTGCATGTAAACCCCTGATCATGGCAGTTATTATCTCTGCAAACAGAACAGCCAGCATCACACTGCTCCTGACTGCAGGTTATACTAATCCCTTCTTCAGCCAGTACGCTCATTGATAAGAGTACCAATAGTGTGATTATCATCAAAAAATAATTCTTCATATGCTTCTCGATAAGAGCTTATTTAAAAAGTTTTTGTTTTATACAAACTCAATTTAGAAATATTTAAATACACTTAAATTATTAATTTACCGGAATGAACAAAATAAATCCAACTCCAATAATAGTAACTGTGATAGTGATACTTGGATTAATTGTTGGAATTTTAATCATTTTGTCCCAGGTTGGAGAAAAGAATACAATATCTGCAACAGGTAATTCACAAATGACTGTTGCTCCAGATCAGGCCCTTGTTTACTTGTTGATAGAAACAAGAAGCAAGTCAGCTGAAGATGCAAAGAATCAGAATGCGCTCATTTCCACAAATGTACTAACTGCTTTGGACAAAATAGGAATTTCCAAAGATCAGATAGAGACAGAGAATTATAATCTATACCCAGAATATGACTGGTCTGATAATGAACAAAATATTAAGGGGTATATAGCATCCAATAATATAAAAATAAAATCTGAGGATTTTACAGATGTTGGAAAGATAATAGATGCATCTGTTGATGCAGGTTCCCTGGTAAGTTATATTAATTTTGAACTTTCTAATGAAAAAACAAACGAGTACAAAAAGCAGGTGCTGGCAAAAGCATCAGAGGATGCCAAGCAAAAGGCAGAATCTATTGCTGGTGGCTTAGGTAAAAAACTTGGGGATGTTGTTTCAGTGTCTTCTTCTGATTTTAATTACATGCCCTATCCATTATACCGCGCAGAGGCATCCAGCGTATCTGTGAAAGAAGTGGCAACAGACATACAGCCAAAGAATTTGGATATAACAGCAAGTGTTACAGTGTCTTACGCGATAAAATAGAAATATTTATAAGCAGCTTACCATCAAAAGCCGCACTCTAAAATGGAAAAAAGAGAAGTACTAAAGATATTTGCATACGGCAGCGAATTAAGGAACGCTATAGACAAGATAACCAAGGCAGGACGTGGTGCTCTTATCATTATGGTTAATTCTCAGAAATTAAAAAATATATGCAGCGGCGGTTTTAGGATAGATCATGTCCTGACAGAAGAGAAACTTGCTGAATTGGCAAAATTGGATGGTGCGATACTTGTGGATGAGAACTTTAAGAAGATTCTTTATGCCAATGTTTTAGTCACCCCTGATATCAAGAAAATAAACAGTGATGAGACAGGAACAAGGCATCAAGCTGCTGAGAGAACAGCAAAGCAGTTTGAAACTTTAGCACTTGCAGTTTCTGAAAAAACAAAGATAGCAACCATCTATTATAAAAATAAAAAATTAAAATTAAGTACCTTAAACGAGTTATTTACTAAGACAGGGGATGCTCTCAAGATACTTGAAAAGCATGAGGAAATATTCCAGGAATTAATCAAGAAATTTGATGTGTCTGAAATATTGGAATTGGTCACTATGGATGATATAGTGCTTATATTCCAGAGGAAAAAAATAATTGATTTTGTGTCTGATATCGTATCCATGTATCTTGCTGAACTGGGTAAAGAAGGAAAATTAATAGAACTGCAATTAAAAGAGGGCATGAACTTCATTCATAGAGAAATAAATCTGATGATCAAGGATTATGAAGAATATCTTAATTTTGATTCTATTATAAAAGATTTAGAAAAGTTGCAGTATGATGATGTTTTAGACAAAGAGGTTTTATTTAAGATATTTCTAAGCAGAAAAAAGAGCGATGAACAGCTGGTGCCAAAGGGCTATAGAACACTTAGGAATATCCCAATACTTTCTGAAGATAATATATCGCAGATAGTAGCAGAATTCCACAGCTTGAAGAAATTGATGCTGGTTGATGAAGGAGAATTAAAGAAAATCCTTGGTGAGAGAAAGACTAGATCTGTGAAAGAGTATTTGCTTAAATTCTAATTGTTTTAAATAATAAAATAAAAGCTAATGCCGATTTAGGGCATTAGCAAGAGTCAAAGGCAAATAAAGGGGGTTAGTCTTTTATGCCTATCTGACCATTTCAATACCCAATTCACGGCTCATTCTTTGGGTGTTTTCTGCAATTGATTTTTGGGTTACCTTACCAAGGATAAATGGTGATTTTACACCAGTTATAATTGTCATGACTCTTAACTTTCCAGTCATGCCTGGCTCTATTCTAGATCCCCAGATGACATTTGCATCAGGGTCTAGTGTTGCCGTTACCATATCACCAATCTTAGTAACCTCGTCTAGTAATAAGTCATCTCCTCCGCTTATGTGTATAAGTGCACCAGTTGCACCGTGGTAATCCACATCAAGCAATGGATTTGTCAACGCTCTTCTTGTTGCTTCTTCTACTCTGTTCTCTGATGCTGACTCCCCAACACCAATAACAGATACGTCTCCATTAGCCATGATTGCTTTTACATCAGCATAATCAAGGTTTACCAATGAAGGCAAAGCAATTGTCTCTACAATACCCTTAATCATTGTTGCAACCAATTCGTTTGCAACTGCGAAAGCCTGTTGTATAGGCAAGTTTCCAGCGATTTGGACTAGCCTGTTATTATCAATAACAATAACCGTATCACACTCTTCTCTAAGCTGTTGCAGTCCAAATTCTGCTTTGTCAATTCTTGCTCTTTCAATGTCGAATGGCATAGTAACAGTTCCTATTACAATAGCACCAGCTTCTTTAGCTAATCTTGCTAATACCGGAGCTGATCCTGTTCCTGTACCTCCGCCCATACCAGCGCATATGAATACCATGTCTGTGTCTTGCAGCGAGTTTTTTAATTCCTGTATGCTCTCACGTGCAGCCTCTCTTCCTTTTTCAAGGAATCCGCCGCATCCAAGACCTCTTGTCAAGTCTTTACCGATAAGAATCTTCTTATCAGCTGATAGAATGTCTAGGTGTTGCTTGTCTGTGTTACAACATATAACCTCAGCACCCTTTATTCCCTTTCTGTGTAACCAACTGGCAGCGTTTCCACCGCCTCCGCCCATACCAAAAACCTTGATACTGGCTTGTCCTATCTTTATGTTTGAGTCATCTATTTGGTTCTCTTTTGCCTTTTGCAAGGCTGTCTGCATAATAAATTCCATTTTGTTTTTTCCCCCTTTTTGTATCCTTGGAAATATATTTTTTAGTATAGCAAACTTTATATACTAGATTAGTTTACTACCTTATTAGAATTCATATCGCAAATGTGAGTTCATCTCAAACCGCAAATTTGAATGAACTTTTTCTTAACTTTTTAATACTAAAATTATACATTAAACCCAAGTATATAAATTTTATTCAAGTGTAAAATATAGTTTGCAGTATATATATCCCTCTTATTATGCCTTTTTAGGATGCAACAACACCCATTATTTACTTTTAAAAATAATAAATCTTAATAGTTAAATTTATAAACATAAGATAATATTTGGAAAGCAGTATACAAGTCTACTTCTTAGGAAGTCAGGGCGTATAACTAAACAAGGAGAAATGAAAATGGGATACGGAGATAGATCCGGTGGCAGAGGCGGTTTCAGAAGAGATTTTGGACCTAGAGAAATGCATAAAGCAGTATGCGCTGACTGTGGAAAAGAATGCGAAGTTCCTTTCAAGCCAGCTGAAGGAAAACCTGTTTATTGCAGAGATTGCTACCAAAAGCATAAAAAGTTCTAAATAGAGTTTAGATTTTAACTAAAATTAAACTATTTCTTTTTTATTTATTTTATTATCAAATAAAAACATTAATATACTAAATACCACTCTCTAAGTTTAAGGTTGTATAAAATGCCAGAAAAATTAAAAGAGGGTGACCTGATAGAGGTTAGTGTTGATTCTAAGGTTTTACGTGGAATACTAATGCCCTCTACTAAAAGCGCCCTGGTGCTAAAATTAGAAAATGGTTATAATATCGGGATTGAGACACGAAAGATAAAAAATATTAAACTGCTAAAACAGCCGGAAAAAAAAGGGAAAGTTCTTGAAAAATTAGACTTAGACAAAAATCTTAAGAATGTCCTTATCCTTCATACAGGAGGAACTGTTGCTTCCAGAGTAGATTACAAAACCGGGGGAGTTAGCGCCAAATTCGAGCCAGAAGAGTTAATTGAACTGTTTCCAGAGCTGAAAAAGATTGTTAATATTAAATCCAAATTGTTATTTAACATATTTTCAGAAGATATGAACTTTTCTCATTATAAAAAGATGGCTAGAGCAGTTTATGATAACTCAGATAAGTTTGATGGGATAATAATAACGCACGGAACAGATACTCTTGGGTATACTGCATGTGCGCTGGCTTTTATGCTTGAGAATTTGCATATCCCTGTTATCCTTGTTGGCGCTCAAAGAAGCTCTGATCGTGGCTCTTCTGATGCCTTCCTTAATCTATTCTGCGCTGCTAGTTTCATTGCTAAAGTGGATTTTGTTGGAGTTGGAATATGCATGCATGATTTAAGTTCAGATGATAATTGTGTTATTCTTCCAGCCTGCAAGACCAGAAAATTACATACCTCAAGAAGAGATGCTTTCAGGGTTGTAAATGGCAATATAATTGCCAAGGTTTCTAAAGCAGGAGACATACTCGAGTTAGCTAAAATACCCGATAAAACAGGAAAATTAACCTTAAAGGATAAATTAGAAGACAAAGTTGGTATCTTAAGGTTATACCCAAATATTTCAACTAAGCAGATAAACCAGTTTAAGAGTTATAAAGGAATTGTTATAGAAGGAACTGGTTTGGGTCATATTAACAAAGAAAGCATCAACGCAGTAAAAAATCTAATCAATTCCGGGCTTATTGTAATAATGACCTCTCAATGTATTTTTGGACGAGTTAATATGAATGTTTATTCTCGCGGCAGAGAGTTATTAAATATTGGAGTTATCTCGGCTGGAGATATGCTGACAGAGACTGTTTATATAAAACTAGCCTGGTTATTGGCTAATTACAGCAAAAAAGAGGCCAAGGAGTTAATAACAAAGAATTTGAGGAATGAGCTCTCTGAGAGAAGCGTTTATGAGGAAAAATTTATTGAATTTTGATATTTTTGGCAGTACTATACAAAAATATAAAACAGAAACATTTATAATCTAATTATTATTTAACTTATCATGGACAAAAAAGATATGGTGATAGTAGGACTAGTAGTATTGCTTGTCTTAGTAGTCGCCTTCTCAGGAAGTCTTAACCCTACAGGATTTGCTCAAAAGAGATCTTGTAGTGATTCAGATGGAGGAAGTGATTTCGTAAAGGGAACCATTTCCGGAACAGATACCGCAGGAAACTCATTTAGTATGACAGATTACTGTTCAGCAAAAGAAAACCAGCTAAAAGAGTATTCTTGTAGTTCAGATGATTTTGAAGGATGGAGATCTGATGTTAAGTACTGTGAGAGTGGCTGCGCAGAAGGAGCATGTATTTAATTTTTTTTATTTTTCTTTTTAATAAACTTTAAATAGATATTCTTATCCTGTATAGTATGAACTATCAGAAGCTGGGTTTTAAATGTGGTGTGGAGTGCCATCAGCAGTTAGAGGGTAAAAAATTATTCTGTTCTTGCCCAGCTATCATAAAAGATGACAAGCCGGATTTCATTGTAAGAAGGAAACTAAGGGCGAGTGCCGGAGAAAAAGGGGCTGTTGATATTGCTGCAAAGTATGAGCAAAAGATAGGAAAGGAGTTTATTTATAATATCTACAAGGATTGCACATGCCTTGTTGAGTTGGATGACGAGCCCCCACATGAAGTTAACAAAGATGCTTTGAAGATTGCCTTGCAAATCTCCATGCTGCTTAATGCCAGGATTAATGATAAGATACAATTTATGCGCAAAGTTGTAATAGATGGTTCTAATACATCTGCATTCCAGAGAACAGCGCTTATAGCAATGGATGGTTATATCGAAACTAGCAAAGGGAGAGTAAATATACCCACTATCTGTCTTGAAGAAGAAGCAGCAAAGATTGTTGAGAAGACAGATGTGCAGGTTGTTTATAATCTATCTAGGTTGGGAATTCCTTTATTAGAGATTGCAACAGATGCCAGCATAAAGGATCCAGAGCATGCTAAGGAAGTATCTGAAAAGATAGGAATGATCTTGCGTTCTGTTGATGGCATTAAAAGAGGGCTTGGAACAATAAGGCAGGATGTTAATGTCTCAATTGAAAATGGCACACGTGTTGAATTAAAAGGATTCCAGGAATTAAAATCCATCCCAAAAGTTATTCAGGGAGAAATTGACCGGCAATTAAAATTAATCCAAAAAGGAGAAAAATTAAAATCCGAGGTTAGGAATGCAAAACCCGATGGAACTTCTGAGTTTTTAAGGCCAATGCCTGGTGCTGAAAGAATGTATCCGGAAACAGATATCCCTACAATTGATATTACCCCAGAAATGATGTCTAAGATTCTAGAACGAGAAATAAATTTTGATAAGTTCTTAATCAAAGGTCTTGATAATAATTTTGTTGCTAAAGTACTTATAGATATACCAAAAGAAATAAAATCCAGATTGAATTTAGATTCCAGCAAACTAAAAGATTCTGATTTTTTATTGGTTTTAAATGAAATTTCTAAAGGAGCCCCAAGACAGGCTGCAATTGATATGCTAGCTGATATAATAAAAGATGGAAAACTGAATGTTAAAAAGTACAAGGGAGTTTCTGACAAAGAATTAGAGAGTGATATTAAAGGAATAATCGCTAAGAACAAAGGCGCTTCTATTAATGCATTAGTAGGTGAAATAATGAAAAAATATCATGGTAAAGTAGAAGGTAAAAAGGTGGTAGATTTGATAAAGAAGTTATCATAATCTATTTAAATTACCATATTTCTTAATCTTTATGCAAAAGAAAGTGTTAAAGAACGGTTTAACAGTAATACATAAAAAAAGAGATTCTGAAACTGTTGCTATCCAGATCCTGGTAAAAGCAGGTCCAATACTGGAAAATGATAAAATTGGCGGGATTTCTCACTTTATCGAGCATTTATTATTTGAAACTAAAAAAAGAAAAGCCCAGCAGCTTAGCGCTGAAATAGAATCTCTTGGTGGTGTGATAAATGCCTTTACAGCAGAAGAAGTAACAGGATTTTATGTGCATATACCAAAAAAGTATTTTAAAATCGGTCTTGATATACTCTCTGATGTTATACAGAATCCAGCCTTTAATAAAGATTATATAGAAACAGAAAGAAAAGCAATTATTGAAGAAATAAAATTATGGAATGATGACCCTAAACTGCATCAGTGGGAGTTATTTAGAAAAGCCCTATTCGATAAACATCCAGCTGGAAGATCTGCATTTGGAACACTCGAATCAATGAAATCTATAACCAAAGAGGATTTAGTCAATTATTATAACAAATATTATGTTCCAAACAATGCCATAATCACTGTTGTGGGCGATGTAGATGATGTTTTTAATGAAGTAGAAAAGAAGTTTAATTTTGCTAAAAAATCTGTAGAAATCATAGAACTTCCAGAACAAGGGATAAATAAAAAAACAGAACTGATAGAGAAAAAGAATGTTGATCATACCTATTTTGTTTTAGGCTATAAAATACCCACAAGAAAGGAAAAAGAGTCTTATATATTTGATATAATCGAAAATATACTAGGCTACGGAATTTCATCAAAACTGGCAAACGAGATAAGAACCAAGCGCGGACTGGCATATCAGGTTTCAACAGATTGCCTGACGTCAAAAAACTTTGGTTATTTTTCTGTGTTCTTAAGTACAGACAAAAAAAATATCCAGGAGATTAGAAAAATAATAATAAATGAATTCAATAAATTGCAGGAATTGACAGAGGAAGAAATAAAAAATGCAAAAAGGTCCATTGAAGGAAATTTCTTGATAAGAAATGTTGACCCTGTTCAGTTAGTTACCACAATAAATGTATGGGAATTCATAAAGGATTCAAGTTTATTTGATTCTTATATAAACGAGATTAATAAAGTCACGCTAAATGATGTCAAGAAAGTCGCAAAGCAGTACCTTAATCAAAAGTATACTATAACAATGATAGAGCAATAAATTTAAATACTTCTTAAAATTATTTCATTCATGGGAAGACTTTAAAAAATGGTTGATCCAAGGATAACAAAAGAGGCTGAAATAATAGTAAATCATTCTGTTCGTGTTAAGAAAGGAGAGTATGTCATTGTCTCTGGAGGAACCGAAGCAAAAGAGCTAATGTTGGAATTATACAGATTAATAATAAAAAAGGGAGCTTATCCATCACTAAAAGTTGGACTGGCTGGAACGAGCTATATCTATTATAAAAATGCATCAAATGAGCAATTAAAAAAATTCCCGCAAATATCATTTGATGAGATAAAGAAAACTCAGTGTTACATCGGAATCCATTCTGATGAAAACACAAGAGAACTTTCAAACATAGAGCCAAAAAAACTTTCTTTAAGAGAAAAAATAACACATCCAATCTCGGACTATATCGTCAATAGGAAAGACAAGATAAGAAGATGCAGTACAATATTTCCTACAAAGGCGCTTGCACAGGATGCAGAAATGTCTTTGCAGGAATATGAAAATTTTGTTTTTGGTGCAATAGACCAGGATTGGAACAAGATAAAAAAGAGATTTATTTTTTTGCGTGATTATCTAAATAAATGCAAGAAGATACAAATAATCGGAGAAGATACTGATCTGACTCTTAATGTTTACAAAAAAAGCTTTGTTGCTGATTATGGTGAGGACAATCTTCCTGGCGGTGAAATATTCTGCGCTCCTGAGCCAAAATCAGTTAATGGGCATATCAGATTCACTTACCCTGCAATAAGGTCCGGAGTTGAAGTGACTAATACTTATTGTGAATTCAAGAACGGAAAGTGTGTAAAGGCAACAGCTGACAAGAATGACAAATTTCTTAATGCGATGTTAGATACCGATAAAGGTTCAAGATATCTTGGGGAATTGGGAATTGGGATGAACCCAAAGATAACAAAATTTACTAAAAATTTGTTGTTTGATGAGAAAATTTCAGGATCTATTCATCTCGCATTTGGTATGGCTTACAAGGAATGCGGAGAACCAA
>JAGVZV010000007.1 GCA_018302265.1 Candidatus Woesearchaeota archaeon
TAATAAAATAAGATAATTCTTTATTTTGTAATCTTTTAATTATTGGTAATATCTGTTTATTTTTAGACCATCCTTCATTTATTTTTTCAAATAATTTAGCAAATAATGAACTATGTATTTTTAATTTATAGCAATCTTTATTTTTTATTGGTTTAATTTTTCCTTTAATACCTAATTGATTAATAATAAGTTTATTATAATATTTTAATAGTTCTACATCTTTATCCCTAAATTCAACTGTATCTGAAGCATATATATTTCCATCTCCAATAAGATAACCGTACATTTGACAAAATTCTTTATTCATAAATTTTGAAATTTTTATAGGTTTATATTTATTATAAGTTGATATAATATGCGCTTTTTCTTTAGCTAAAAGAGGTAATCTTTGTTTATTCCCAATTATATTTATTTTCCTTAAACCAATTACAAAATCTCCTTTTTTTAATAACTTAGCTGGAATTTCTTCAATTTTACCCCACTTATTAAATCTAAAAATATTATGATCCAATGAACATTCTATAGAATATGGTTTTGCTTTTATTTTTAGTATTTCTCTTTTATTTTTTTTAAATTTTTCATTAACAAAACTTTTTTCTAATTTATAATTACTCAAATTCATTGAACAAATTTCTTTATTAATTTCTAATTCTCTTGCTTCACATATATTTCCATCTGGTAATTGTATTAGGGTATCTCCTCTCAGACAGTGACCACCGCCATAACCCTTTACATCTACTAACGCCTTTTCAATCATTGGCGGGAGTATAAGCTTGGTTGATCTCATGCTTAGTTTTATAACATCCCCTTTTTCACGTCCAACTAATATTAATTTATCTGGATTTCTGTATATTAATTCATTTGATAGTTCAGAAGTAAAACTCATCTTGGTATCAGGGTACAAGAATATAATCATTTTTTTATCTTTTATTTTTATTGCTTTTTCAATTAATTCATCATATTGCTTCTTAATTCTAAGGAACTGCTTGTGCAAGAAACGGCCCCTTGCTGTCCTTTGCTCTATTATATCATACGGGTCTTTTATTTTGGATATTATAGAAATATTTCTTCTTACATCCAGTGCTTTTCCCTTTAGTAGAAAAGAAAGCGCCCTTATTAATTCTCCAAGGCGCGTTTCAAAGATTATGCTGGCTGGGTCTTTCTGATGATCAACTAAATTGGGATATTGATCTTTAAACTCGCTGAAAAAGTCAGGGATATACCAGTCTGCTATAGAACCAGTAACTGATATCCACATTGTTTCCTGATTATTTGAGACTTTATAAGCCCAATAAGATGTAGGAGAATTATCATCTGGATCCTGTATCCTTGGATTGTAATAATGCACTCCTTTTCTTTCAACAACCGGATGGTGATCAAGCCAGACAAGAGGGACATGGACGTTATCAATGAAATCCTGGCTTATCAATGGAACATCTAAGACAAACACAACATCCGGGCTTAGCTCCTCTATCTTTTTAACATATAAAATATCAAGATTTGGCGAGCTTTTTATTACAATGCCCTTAGCGTGGTCATTTAACTGCTTTAGTATCAGAAAAGAGCATAATCCATCAGGATCATCATCAAAGAATATGAGTGGATTCTGGGCTTTTACCAGATAATTTTTAATCTCCTTTAGCTTATCTGCTGATATCATGGAAAATTAAAAAGAATAAAGTTTTTAAATCTTTAGAACTAGGCTATAATGATGAAAGTTTTAATGGAAAAAGAGGCAGAGGATTTTCTTGAAAAAAAGGGCTTTAAGGTCATTAAACGAGGTTTAGCTACGAATTTGAATCAGGCCAAGGAAATAAGTAAAAAAATAGGTTATCCGGTTGCTCTGAAAAATGCTACTTTATTACACAAGTCTGATAAAGGGGGTGTTATACTTGATGTAAATGAAAATAATCTTGAAGAATCCTTTAAAAAATTAAAATCTGATAAAGTGCTGGTACAAAAGTATACTTTTGGAAAGGAAGTTTTACTGGGGATAAAAAAAGATCCAACATTTGGACACGTAATTATGTTTGGAATTGGAGGAATTTATACTGAAATACTGCATGATGTTTCTATGAGAGTTTTCCCTATAGACAAAAACGATGCCAGTGAAATGGTTAATGAAATTAAGTATGAAAAAATACTGGAATCAAGAGGGATGAAGGCAAATAAGAATCTTATAATTAATAACATACTAAAACTGAATGAGTTGATAAAGAAAAATAAGAATATTGTTGAATTAGACATTAATCCATTGCTTGTGGATGAGACAAATGCCATAGTAGCTGATGCTAGAATTGTGATGGAATAAAATGGACTGGCTAAGAATTGTATTTTATATTTTTGTATTGATTGCTCTATTTATTTATGTAAAAGTGTCTCAGATAAGAATAAATGGAAGAAGCATGATTAAATTAAAATACAGAATTTTACTTGCTTTATTTTTCCCGTTATTATTTGTCTTGTTTTTACTGATAGGATCAATTATAGTTGGAATTGCACTAACAGTATTGTTTATTCTTGGAATTTGGATTTTATTGTCTAGATTAGGATATAAAAGGAGAAAATAGCTTCTTTTCCAAAAAAAAGGAAAATTTAAATACTAATTAAGGAATAAAGACTAATATGAAAAGGATACTTCCATTGGCAGCGATGGAGAAATTGTTAAAGAAAGCCGGAGCTCCAAGAGTTAGCGATGATGCCAAGAAGGCACTGGCAGAGATACTGGAGGATTATTCTGCGGTTTTATCTGACAAGGCAATAAAAATTGCTTATCATTCAAAAAGAAAAACAATAAAAGCAGGGGATATTAAACTAGCACAAAAATGATGCAAAGGCACTTGTTATCAAGTCTGCAAAGACAAATGCATGGAAGAAGGGATTATTTATCCTCAATTGCATTGATACTTGTTGGAGTTTATTTGTACGGAAATGAAATAAATTATTTTAGTCTTCAAATACCCTATTTTTCTTTGATAGTTTTAGCTGTTGGTGCTATATTGTTTATTAAGAATATAATTACTTAGCTCTTCTCTCACTGGCACTTAAACTAGGTCTTAATTTTTCTGTGCCCCTGCCCTTGTGTGTAAGACCACGGCTATGCCTTCCCGCGCTTGTAAGTCCGCGATAAACACGACCTCTATTAGCACTGGAACAAATCCAGTTTATTCTTGAGTCTGCCTTTATCTCGGGTCTTTCAGGATCAACCAGGATAACCTCGTACCATGCCTGCTTTCCATCCCTTCCAACTAAATAACTATTAAGAACTTCGAGATTAACAAAATGTTTATTTGCCCTCTCCTCAGCAATCCACTGGTGTGACTTTCCAACAATTTTCCTTCTACCCTGATTCTTTGTCATCCTTCCCTTTCTTATCTTTGCTCTCTTTCTTCCGCCCCTGGAAACTTTAATACGAACAATGACAAATCCAGTCTTAGCTCTATAACCAAGTGCACGAGCTCTATCCAATCTTGTAGGATAATCTATTTTTAGAACAACAGGCTCTTTACGCCAGCGTATTAATCTATCTTTCCATAAAGAAGGATTTTCGTTTTTCCAGGATTCATTAATGTATTTATAAATTCCCATTTTTAACAAGATTCAGCTCCTAGTGAAGCTACAATTCTCGACTTTATAACGAAAAATGAAAGATATTTAAAGGTTTTGTTTTATGATAAAACATGATAATTAGCTGGTTAGAATTGATTTACCTTGTTATTACAACAGCTGTAATAGCTTACATATTCATGGATATGATTCATATAAATAGAATTCAGTTCTTAAAACCAAGATTTGACTGGAATGCTTTTAAGTTTGCTGCACTGGTTGCTGCTCCAGGGGTTATATTACATGAATTAGGGCATAAATTTATTGCAATGTTTTTGGGGTATACAGCTAGTTTTCACATCTGGCCATTTGGTTTATTCCTGGGGGTATTCTTAAAATTAATAGGAAGCCCATTTCTTATAATTGCACCCGGATATGTTTCAATAACGAGTGTACAAAATGGATTACAAAATGCCATTATTTCTTTTGCTGGACCTTTTATCAATTTAGTCTTATGGCTGGGTTCCTGGTTGATACTTAATAACGCAAGAAATCTAAAAAGGAAAACCGCCTTATTTTTATATCTAACAAAGCAGATTAATATGATCTTATTTATATTTAATATGTTGCCAATCCCTCCTTTGGATGGTTATCAAACACTGATGGGGATAGTAAGTTTATTTTGATTCCTGAGAATGCTCTTTTAATTCCTTTTCTATTTCTTCAATCTCGCTTCCTAATTTCTTTACAAGATTTATTTTATCTTCCTGCAATAATTTTCCGCACTCAGGACACCTGAAATTTAATTCCATTGCTTCTGTCAGAGGAACACGGACATCCTTGTTTGGACATACGTAAAAACTTGTTATTTGTTCTGTTCCTATTCTTTTTTTGAGCCTAGCTAATTTTCTTCGCTTCAGATCCCAATATAATTTTTCAAGTCTTTCAGGATGGAATGTCCAGTAATACACATACCATCCCTTTTGTTTATCCTTTCTCCTGGTTGAGGATACCAGATTGAATGTGTCTAATTTGTAAATAAGATGCCTGAACTGGTTTATTGATAATTTTAATTTTTCAGCTATGGTAAATTCAGAGACATTCCTGCGCTTTTGCAACTGCTCAACAACAGGAAGTGCACTTGCTCCAACTAATTCTGTTATTAAATCAGTAAGCGCCTGCTTAGAAAGCGTTATTTTGGGTATCTCCTCTCTCTCTTTTCTCTGAACTCTCTTTTTAATATGTAGTTTCTTATGCTTCTTAACCATTTTAGCCATGCCCTTTCATTAGACGAGAAATATAAAAAGCTTTTGCTTATTTACTACAGCCAAATAATAAGAAAAAGCTTAATAAAGGAGTAATTACACTAAAATATATGGGATTATTTGGTAAAAAAAAGAGGCCTGAGGATTCTATAAAGCTCCCAGAGCTGCCAAAACTTGAATTTCCAAGCTATGAACCACAGATAAGACAGTTGAATGAGAGGCCAGACATCAGGGGCATAAAGGATATTGTCCGTGAGACAAAGGAGCAAACATCTGAAATACCTGTGAGAAAGATGATACCGCAGCAGGGAATGGAAAGGTCTGTTCCAGTAAGGCATTTTGACATGAGGGATGAAAAACCATTGTTTGTCAAGCTAGACAAATACAAGCAGGCTGTGAATGATATAGAACATATCAAGAACAGATTGAGAGAGGCAGATCATCTGCTTGATGAGATTGACAGAATAAGAATCGAAGAGAACCGAGAATTAGAAGAGTGGAGATCTGAGATGAACAGGCTAAAGGAAAAATTGCTTGATATAGACAAGAAATTGTTTGAGGTTTAAATTGGAACAAGAAGATCCAATGTATGTATCCATTGAAAACCCCATCTCTTTCAGAAAGGAAATTCTTGGGGATGCTGTCCTTGCCACAGAAATTCTAAAGGATTACGAGCACTTCAAATCTGTAAGGGATAGAAAGACCAAGAAATTACAAGAATTAAGAGGATTAGTATTTGACATGAGGAAGACTTACAGGGACCTAAAAAATTCTCTTCCGGGCTTGCCAGAAGAAAAAACCAGCGAGGAATCAAAGGAAATTAAAAGGGAAGAAGCTCCAAAGAAAAAAGAGGAAAAACCAGTAAAGATAGAGCCGCCAAAGGTTCCTGTTTCCAGAGAGGAAGATGCTCTATCCAAAGAATTGATGGATATTCAAAGAAAGTTAAATTCTTTATAAACAAAAAGTTTTATAGAATCTATAGATCTATTATTTAATATGAAAGTGGGTACAAAAGCGGAATTAAAAATTCTTTACGCCCAATTAGAATTGACTGCTCGTTCTTTGATTGGGTTAATTGCTGGACAAGAAGATAAATTGGGTCCAATAATTGCTCAAGAATTAAACACTTTATCTAAACTAATAGACCAAGGCAATTTTAAAGAAGCATGGAATATGATAAAAACATTTAAAGGGCAACTACAAGATTTAGAAAGGAAAGGGTTTAAAGTAAAAGGAGTAAAATCAGCCCTCTTGGGATTAGAAGAAAAATATATGGAATATAAAAGTTCTTAGTAAATAATTATTTTTTAGTTTCTTCGTAAATCTTTTGTATTTCATCTGAGCTTAAAACCTGGTTGTATACCCTCAAATCATCCAAGTAACCATCAAAATATGTGTCTGAACATCTGAATGATCCAGCAATGGTTGAGCACTCAAATCCCTTTCCTATGTATGTCTTTGTATGATTTGCATTTACAATGGTTTCTTGAATAAATTCATTTTGTTTAATTCCATTTATGTAAAAAACTGCATTTGATCCATCGCTGGTAATGAAAACATGAGTCCATTTATTGAATGGAACCGAATCTTGCGAACTATATTCAGAGCTCTTACCACGATTTAATTTAACCCTCTTGAAAGAATCAAAGAACACCAATAATGACGGAGTATTTTGAACTGGTCCGTTCGCTAGAATAAAACCACTCTGTCTCTTTACTGGCTTGATCCAGAATCCAATTGATAACGCCTGATTCTTATTAAAATCCTTGCCTATTTCTATGAAGGTTGTTTTTCCATCAAACCTGTTGTAATCTTCTGTGAAATTGAAGCTTCCCTGCTTACTGATCAGGTTATGATAATCGCTCAGATCTTCTATTGAACTTGCATCAAATTTCAGGAATAATTGCAAGGAGTTAGTAATTTGTTTTGGAGTCTCTTTCTTAAGCAATCTATCTTTTAAAGCACAACCACCAATTATTATGATAACTAATAGTATAACTAACAGAACACCAGAGTGTTTTTTCATACTGATTAGAATAGAATAATATTTATAAATCTAGTGTTTCACTTGATTATATGAAGGCTGCTGAATTAAAGCACAAGTATCTTGAATTTTTCAAATCAAAAGGGCATACTATTATAAAATCTGCTCCTTTGATACCTGAAAATGATCCAACAGTATTGTTTACAACTGCAGGTATGCATCCTTTAGTCCCGCATCTATTGGGAATAGCACATCCATCTGGAAAGAGGCTGGCTGATGTCCAAAAATGCATAAGAACAGGGGATATAGATGATGTTGGTGATAATACTCATTTAACATTTTTTGAGATGCTTGGAAATTGGTCTCTTGGTGATTATTTCAAGAAAGAGGCGATTGAATTCAGCTTTGAATTTTTAACAAGCAAGAAATGGCTTGGTCTGGATGTTAACAAATTAGCAATTAGCTGCTTTGAGGGTGATAAAGATTCTCCAAGAGATGATGAGGCAGCAAACATTTGGATAGGATTAGGAATACCCAAAGAAAGGATTGCATTTTTACCAAAAGAAAATAATTGGTGGGGTCCTGCAGGTGATTCTGGCCCTTGCGGTCCAGATACAGAAATGTTTTATTGGGTGGGAAATGAACAGACCCCAAAAAAGTTTTATCCGGATGATCCTAACTGGGTGGAAATATGGAATGATGTATTCATGCAGTATAACAAAACAAAAGACGGAAAGTATGAAACATCAAAGCAAAAAAATGTTGACACCGGGATGGGTGTTGAAAGAACAGCCGCTATATTGCAGGGGAAGAAAACAGTCTATGATACTGAATTGTTCCTGCCAATAATGAATGAGATTAAATTGTTAGCAAATGATTATAATGAAAAACACATACGTATAATGGCTGATCATTTAAAAGCAGCTACATTTATTTTGGGCGATGAAATAGGGGTTATACCATCTAATCTCGGGCAGGGCTATGTTCTTCGAAGATTGATAAGAAAGGCAATTAGGCTTGGAAAATTAATTGGAATCCAGAATAAATTCTGTTCACGAATTGCAGAGGTTATAATCAAGATATATAAAGACGAATACCCAGAACTGATACTGAATAAGGATGTTATAATAAATGAGCTGAATAATGAAGAAGAAAGATTTTCTAAAACATTGGAATTAGGACTAAAACAATTTGAGAAGATTGCGAAAGGAAAGGAAATTTCCGGAAAGGATGCTTTTCTTTTATTCTCTAGTTATGGATTTCCATTTGAGATGACTGAAGAACTGGCAAAAGAAAATAAATTAAAAATTAACAAAAAAGAATTTGATGAGGAATTCAAGAAGCATCAGGAATTAAGCAGAACTGCTACAGAAGGAATTTTCAAGGGAGGATTAGCTGATGCATCTTATGAAAATGCAAAATTGCACACAGCAACTCATTTGTTACATGCTGCCTTGCGAAAGATTCTGGGAGAGAAGGTACAGCAAAAGGGATCTAATATAACTCCCGAGAGATTAAGATTTGATTTTAGTTTTGATAGGAAATTAACTGATGAAGAAATCAAAAAGGTGGAGAGTCTTGTTAATGAAAAAATAAAGGAAGAATTATCTGTAGTTAAAAAGATAAGTTCACCTGAAGAAGCAAAGGCAGAAGGAGCGCTAGCATTCTTTGGGCATAAGTACGGAGATAAAGTAAGTGTTTATGATATTAAAGGATTTTCAAAAGAGATTTGCATGGGGCCTCATGTTGAGAATACAAAAGAGCTGGGTAGATTTAAGATTGTAAAAGAAGAAGCTGTAGCTGCTGGTGTAAGAAGGATAAAAGCAGTTTTGGAATAATTTATAAAACTCCCTGTCTGCTCCAACCAAGAACATACTTCTTTTTGAGTTTTGAAACTTTTGGAACTTTATCGTAGAGAATATCTCTGTAAATATGAAGAATCTCGTCAATATTTGTTTCTGTATCAACGTATAATTGATTTACCCCGTCTTTTACCATATATTTTATCTGATTAAACAACCCCAACTCTTTTTCATTTAGAATTTCTACGCCATTAAAAATCTTTTTAATATAAAAATTAAATCCGTGCTCATCTTTTAATTTTAATTCAGGCAAGTCATGTGCCAGAGTCATAACTCTTATTTTTCCATGAACAAAAACTATAAAATCCTTGTTCTTGAAGTTTTCAATTTCGTTTAGTGAAAGTTCCTGTGACATTATAGGTTTTGCGCCTAACTTTTGGTAGTAATCCAATTGTAAATCATTAAAACAGTTAGAATTATAATCAAGGATTATTGGTAGATTAAACCCCATGTTCATTATTCCAAGATTTCCAGCAATTAATCCATTTGGAGATAATTCTTTTATTTTGTTTGTTATTTTTTCAATGTCTGAATCAAACATTATCCTGGGGGTTATTGCATAAATTGGTTTCTTTAGCTTTTTTTCTATTTCTTTGAAGTTTTCATGAAATAAATCCAAAACAATAATATCTGCATACTTTTCTGCAATTAAGGCATCTCTTTCATTGTAAACCCGAACTATCAATTGCTTTCCTGAAGAATTCTTATTTTTTATTTTTAATTCCTTTATGTTTGCTCTTCTTTTTTCAATATTAATGGGATTAGTTTTTACCTCATACATTTCTTCTTTTATTTTGGAGCCTTTTAAAACCTGATTTGGGTTGAAGACGTACTCATTTGAAAATTCCCCCTGCGTAAAATCCCTCAAGAAAGACGTTCTTAATTTATTTTTCATTTCAGTTGTAACCTCAAATTTCCCTTTGTAAAAAGAATCTACTGCTTTTCTGTAGATGGATGTTGTTGTTGCAACATAATACGGGGTTCTCATTCTTCCTTCTATCTTTACTGAATTGATTCCAAGATTTATTATTTCTGGAATCTTTTCAATCAGACAAAGGTCTTTAGTTGATAATAAATACGAATTATTGTATAATTTCCTGCATGGCTGTGCGCATTTTCCTCGATTGCCCGATCTTCCACCAAGTAAACTAGAAAATAAGCAAGAACCCGAGATACAGGCGCATAATGCTCCGTGAACGAAAATTTCTATTTCTTTATTAAATTTTTTCCTTATCAGCCCTATATTTGTCTTATCTAATTCCCTAGCAACATTTATCCTATCCGCTCCGGAGAAAAGATTAGCATGGAATGAGTTCATTATCCCAGCCTGAGTAGACATATGAATACGCAAACCAGGAAAGCTTTCTCTGATTATTTCAATAAAGCATGGATCTTGTATTATCACAGAATCTATACCCTGCTCGTATGCATACTTTAACTGTTCAAGAAACGCTTTAATTTCGCAATTTTTAATCAGGGTGTTCATTGTAAGATATATTTTAACATTATTTGACTTGCATAGTTTTATTGCTTCCTTAAGGTAAGCTTCATTAAAGTTTGTAGCATACTCTCTTGCATTAAACTTGTTCATTCCAAGATATACAGAATCTGCTCCAGAATACACTGCTGCTTTCAGAGTTCCAAGGGATCCTGCAGGTGCCAATAATTCCAGCTTTTTCATATTTTAATTAAAAAAGAATAACTTAAAAGTCTATCTAAAGAATGCTTTATTTTTTCCTTCTAATAACAAGAACGACTACCACAATCAAAGTTAGTAAAACAAGTCCATAAACCCAATAATTACTTCCAGTACTTGTTTCTGCAACAGCTGCTCCAGTTATTTGATTCTCAGCCAGTAATTCCGAAGAACTAATTTCTTTTATACCCCCACATTTTGGTGTAACATATGCTTCTGGATAAAGGTCATAGAAACAACTCTTGGGCTGGAAATAAACATAATTTATAACATTGGTTCCATCCTTTGGATCTCCGTATAACAAAGGGGTTATAATCCTGTATTTGTCTTTTCCTATTTCATACATCTTAGCCCCAACTGAAAGGGTATTATTGAGTAATTCAGCTCTTTCATTGGTTCCTTTTGTGTGTATGAACAAGTCAGACAGGCCAAACTGCTCATTATCCTGTATATTTGCTCCTGAAAATTCAATAACTAGTTTTTCATCATTTGTGTTATAGCAACTAACAATGGATTTAAAATCAGCGCATGTATATCTTGGTTCAGGGCAGTGAATGTAGAGTGTTTTTTCCCTGTGCTCTCCCTCTAGATTGTCTACCTTGATTACGTAATCATTATCAGTAAAAACCGGATCAGACCAGAAGTAATACTGGAATGTATCAAATAGTTTACCTGAGACACTTTCAAATTTTCCGGTCTGTAAATTTCTCTTATAATATGTCCCTTTTAATTCCTTCTCAGATCCAGGAACCCCAAATATTTTATATCTCAAAGATATATCATCTGTTTTGAGTATGCTTGATTCAACATCAAATTCTACAAAGAAACGGCCATCTGCACCGCAACCAAACTCTAAAAATGAGGACTTATTGTATACAATACTGTTTGGATTATCATCAAATTTTATCTTGAACACATCTGAAGAATATTTAGATTTACTTATATCCCCTTCCAAGGCACTAACTGCTAATATACTCAACAAGAATATTATTAGTATTAAACCCCCTTTCATGACTTTCATATAAACAGTCCATATTTAAAGATTATTGTGATAAAGAACATATAGAAAATTTTATAAATAAATAGTTTTTATAGAATTATATGAAAAGAGGCATGCTGATTGTATTATTCCTTACAGTACTGCTCATAGCAGGCTGTGCCAGTAAATTTGTAACAAAAGAATGCTTATACAATGATGGAGGATGGAAAGGAATGGGCATTCTATGCAATGAAAACGGAATAAATGATTGCATAAAGATAAAAGATAATCTTGAAAAATTTAAGAGCATAGAAACTGAAAAATTGAGCTGTGTAACAACAAAGCTTGAAAAGATTACAAGTGGATCTGGAACATTTGTTCAGTGTGCTTCTGCAGATGATTGCTACCGCATCCTGGAAATACAAAAGCCATTTGATGAGTCCAATGTTGTCATATGTGATGAGGAATTTTGCAAGACCACGACCAATTACAGGAGTGACCTGATTGGAAACCTGAAACAGCCTGTTGAAGAATCAAATGAAATACCACTGGCGCCTGTTGAAGATGAAGAGGAAGAAGAAACAACCACTTCTAGTGAAGGGCTGACTATTATACCCACTGGCTGCGGGGATAAGATATGCTTGCAAGATAGCGAAGAAAATTGCAACACATGTGTCCAAGATTGTGGATGTACAGCTGCAGTAGCTTATTGCAACACAACACCATCAGTCCCAATTTGTAAACCTCTTTCAATGGTATAATTATTCTAAATAAATTGCTGGTTTTCCTTGTTTAGAATTCTTGCTTTTTCCCTGCGGATCATATTTATTAGCATCGTTAACAGCAAATATTTTAACCTCAAGATTCGTTCTTTTTTTTATCGATTTTACATCTGAATATATCTCTTTTTCCTTTGGTATAACATAGATAAACGCTTTACTAACCTCCTTGTTCTGCTTTTCCTTTATTATTCTGGTTATATTAACTATATCCCCTACTATTTTATTAAGTGCTTGTTCCTCCTGCTCAAATTTTTCACTTATTTTTGATTCATCAGCAATTGGCCATTTTTCAAGAGAGATAAAATTTTTATTGCCTATTTTACTCCACCATTCCTCCGTGATATGTGGGCAAATAGGATGTAATAACTTCAAGAACGATTCTATATCCTTTTTAGAAACTTGATTTTCCTCTTCAAGACTTTCGAATAACATTCTTATTTTTATTATTCCAAGATTATACCTGAAATTGTCTATGTCAGATGTAACCTCTTTTATTGTTTTGTTTACTTTTGATTCTATCTTAGAACTTGATTTTCCTATTTTTATTTTATTAAAATACTCATAAATTTTATTGATGAACTTGTGACTTGATTCTATCCCCTTATCACTCCAGTTGCTGTCTTTGTCAGGAGATGCAAGGGACATTAAGTTTAATCTCAAGGAATCTGCAGAATATTTTTCAATTGTATCTATTGGGTTGATAACATTGCCAAGAGACTTCGACATTTTTTGCCCGTCAGATGCGTGCAACATGCCCTGGTTGAATAGCCTTGTGAATGGTTCATCAATTTTCACAAAACCAGAATCCCTTAAGAATTTAACAAAGAATCTTGCGTACATCAAGTGCATAACTGCGTGCTCTGCACCACCAATATACTGGTCAACAGGCAACCAGTATTTTATTTTATTCTTATCAAACGGTTCTTTCTTGTTTTTATTGTCAACAAATCTCAAGAAATACCATGAAGAATCAAAGAAGGTATCCATTGTATCTGTTTCTCTTTTTGCATTGCCCTTGCATTTAGGACATTTAACATTTACAAATTTAGCATTTGTTGCAAGGGGATTACCCTTTCCGAATTTAACATTTTTAGGCAATACAACCGGAAGATCTTTTTCTGGCACTGGAACTATTCCGCACTTATTACAATAAATCATTGGGATTGGAGTGCCCCAGTATCTCTGCCTTGAAATAAGCCAGTCCCTTAGTTTGTATTGAACAACTTTTTTACCGAGATTTTTTTTGTTTAGATAACTTGTGATTTCATCAATTGCATCTGTGTTTGAGGAACCATTAAATTCTCCAGAATTAGCTAGTTTACCTGCTCCAGTATATGCTCTTGGAATTTTTTCAGCATCTAGTTCATAATCTTCATGCTGTATTACAACTTTTATTGGAATTTTATATTTTTTTGCAAACTCAAAATCCCTCTGATCGTGCGCTGGAACAGCCATTACCATTCCGGAACCATAATCAGCAATAACAAAATTTCCTGCGTATACGGGAATTTTTTCATTAGTAAGCGGATTGATAGCATAAGAACCGGTAAAGACTCCTTCTTTATCCATATCTTCTAATTCTTTTTCAGAAACAGATTTTAATTTTTTAACAAATTTTTCAACTTCTGCTTTTTGCTTTTCTGTTACAATCTCCATCAATCTCGAGTGCTGTGCAGAAATAACCATGAATGTAACTCCATAGATCGTATCTGGTCTTGTAGTAAAAATAGGCCAGTTTTTTCCTTTAATCTTAAAATTAATCTCTGTACCATAGCTCTTTCCTATCCAGTTTTCCTGCATTGTTTTGATTCGATCTGGCCATTGTAAATCGTTTATATAATCTAAAAGTTCGTCTGCATACTCTGTTGTTTTAATAAACCATTGCTCAAGCTGTTTTATTTCTACACTGGTATCTTTATGTATCCAGCATTTTCCATTATGCACTTGCTCATTGGCTAAAACGGTATCACATTTTGGACACCAATTAGCTGCTGCTTTTTTCTTGTAGACTAATCTTTTTTCAAATAATTTCAAGAAGAAATATTGGTTCCATCTGTAATATTCTGGCTCGCAGGTTATTAATTCTCTATCCCAATCGTAACTTAAACCAAGAGCTCTCTGTTGTTTTATAAAATTAGCTATCGCTTTTTTTGTGTAAGATTCTGGATGTTCTCCAACTTTTATTGCTGCATTTTCTGCAGGCAATCCAAAAGCATCATAACCCATGGGATATAAAACATTAAATCCTGTCATTCTTTTGAATCTGGCATAAATATCCCCGATAGTATAATTAAGAGCATGACCCATATGCAATCCTGCTCCAGAGGGATAAGGAAACATCTCAAGAATATAATATTTCTTTTTATTATTCTCTCTAGTTTTGAAAGTCTTCTTTGTTTCCCAGGCTTTCTGCCACTTCTTTTCTATCTTAAGAAAATCAGCCATAAAATAGCTTGTTTATATTATATTAAAAAGCTTTCTATAACTCAATCAAAAAGGTTTAAATACAAAGTATATCTAAAAATTAATAAGGGCCTGTAGCGCAGCCTGGATAGCGCATCTGCCTTCTAAGCAGAGGGTCGTGGGTTCAAATCCCATCAGGCCCGCTTGCACACGTGGCGAAGTGGTCAAACGCGGTTGGCTGCAACCCAACTAATCTCAGGTTCAAATCCTGACGTGTGCTTTTAAATTTTAGAAATAAAATTTATTTTTGTCTGGACAGCTGTTCTAGTATAGAAATAAGAGTTGCACTTTTTTTTGAATGAACAGCTTTCGCACGTTCTATTGCTTGTTGTGATTCAAGTAGTTCAGTTAAGACTGGAGCTGGCATCTCAATCTTTTTTGTATTTTCTCCTTTTATCCCATCTTTAAAATGTTTATCCCCAAAGCGAGAAGCATTTTCTCCTGTAATTAATTCAAATCCTTTTATGGTTCCAACAGGATAATCAATAAGGTATGCGATAAGAACCATTTCATGAGGAAAATATAAATAAGACCATGGATCTTTTAGTCCGTCATCTTTAGTTAGTTTAGTGTAAAGTATTCCTTCTACCATCTTTATTCAGGAAATTCCGGCTTAGGAATAACCACTTGTGGTTTCTTCTTTACTGGAAAGAAAATCAGCTTACCAAGATATAATGCTATTAAAAGTAATACAAGCATAGCCATTGCCCATGCACCTTTTTGAAGTGAATCTTTCTTAAACAAAACATCAAGTATGCCTGATGGCTGGTAAGTTGTAGTTCCTGTAGTGACGCTGGATGATCTTACAATAACGCTTGTAATTGCTGAACTGGTTAATTTACCATCACTTACATCAAGCTTGAATGAATAAGTATCTGGGCTTGTTGGTGTGAATGTTGTAACACTTGAAGTTGGGCTAGTTATCTGAACTGCCAATCCGCTTGTTTGTGTCCATAAATAAGTCAATTGATCGCCATCTGCATCTGAACTTGATGCACCATTTAATGTTACTACATTGTTAGCATCCACTGTTTGTGTTATTCCTGCATTTGCAACTGGTGCTTTATTGTCTGACTCGCATGTAACAGTTAGATTGCCAAAATCAGATCTTGGAGTTGTCCCAGCATACATAACAACTGCTTCTATTGAGTATAAACCGGACTGTAAGTCCTCTGGCAGTTTTATTGAAACTGTCCTGGTTAGATCATCATCTGAATCAAGGTTGAATACAGCTGTTTGTCCTGTGATCTTCAAAGCAGGATCTTGTATTTTTACATAAACTGAACTGTCATCCTTTGAACCTGTGTTTTTAACATTAACATTAAAGCTTACTAAATCCCCGCACTTTGCTGTTGTGGGATTTATGCTTGTCAAATCTATCTTCATATCCCTTGATCTCTTTTTAACATCTATGGACATTGAATTCAATCCGCAATTATTGTCTTCTTCTCCATCTTCGTATACTTTGACAAAAACAGCAAAATCATTTTCTTCATCCGCGTCTAAAGGAACTTCTAATTCAAGATCCTCAACATCCTTGTCATCACCGTCATCTAGATTAAGAGTATCTGATTTTACGCTTTCTAGCTCATCTCCTTCGCTTAGATCATATAATATTGCTTCTACAACAACATCAGTAATTTCATCATCTCCTATGTTCTCAACATTAATATCCTGCACTACTATCCGATCTCCTGGGTAATATTCATCTTTTTCATCTGTCTCCGGGTTTTCCTTTAATTCCCAGTCTGTAAATCTTAAATCCCCTACAATCCCATCCTCGCATATGTCTGGATTAACTATTAATTCCAATGCGAATGTATCGCTGAATGCTCCGTTTTGTACAAGAACATTAGCTGAATATGAACCCTTATCCAAATCATCGCTTATAACTGCTGTTACATTAACCTGAGCAGTTCCACCAGCTGCGATTGTTCCGGGTGAGGTAAATGATATAATTGCAGAATCGCCATCTCCATCAACGAATTCAGTTGCATCAAAAGAAAAACTTGATGCGCTTAGTGTCACTGGATTTGTTGCATCTGTGTTGGATATTGTAAAACTAGAAGATAATGTAACTCCTTGCTGGCCTTGTATCACTACTTCATCAGGTGACACATTTAAATTAGCTGCAAAAACAACTAGAACCGTCAGTAAAGATATCAGTATCCCGGTAATTAAAGTTTTTTTCATATGACTAACCCCTTAATTGTTGCTATTTTAGAATGATAACCACTATTTAAATGTTACTGTTTTACAGTTTTAATATGAATTATTACTATAATCTGGTGGTTAGAAGCTCCATTGCTCTTTTGATACCCCTTGATTTGTTACTATATATACTTACACCACTAACAATTTATCCTATCTATTTTATAATGCAATTACTAGGGTATAATCCAAAATTAAGTTTTGATGCAATACTGATAGGCAATTACTCGCTGATATTTGCTCCGGCTTGCATTGCAGTTGGTGCTTATTACTTCCTGTCATTGCTTGTATTGTTTACAAAGGACATTAAACTGAAGGACAGAGTTTATTGTATTTTATTGGGAAGTTTGCTCATATGGGTTATGAACATAATAAGGGTTACAATATTAATAGTTGTAGTAATTAATTACGGGGAGAACTGGTTTGAATTAATACATATGACATTCTGGTATGCTGTATCCGGGGTTTATGCGGCTTTGATATGGATATTACTGGTTTATTTGTTCAAGATAAAATCAATCCCGGTTTATTCGGATTTGAAGTATTTATATAAAAGGAGTATTTTTAAATAAGGATTTACTGGGGTAGATATGATAATTTCAGATATACTTGCTTACATAGGACAACTAAGCATAAAGATCACTTTATTTTTAGGATACCCTGGAATTTTCATTCTGATGGCTATGGAAAGCATGATATTTCCGATACCATCAGAATTAGTAATGCCATTTGCAGGATTTTTGGCGTTCGAGGGGAAATTTAGTTTTTTATTTGTTGTTATTGCCAGCTCTTTAGGAAGTCTATTTGGTTCATTAATCTCCTATTATATAGGTGCGTATGGGGGGGATAGATTTGTAAGGAAATTTGGGAAATATTTTTTATTGGATATTTCTGATCTTGAAAAAACGGAAAAATGGTTTGATAAGAGAGGAGGAAAAACAATTTTTATCAGCAGATTTATTCCTGTTGTCAGGCATTTGATATCAATACCTGCAGGTATTGGCAAGATGGATATTAAAAAATTCTGCTTGTATACTCTACTTGGAGCAACAATATGGAATACATTCCTTGCTTACTTGGGATTCCTGGTTGGACAGAATTGGAATATAATCTCGGGGTATATGGAGTATATATCCATACCTATAGCCATAATAATAGTCTTAGCTGGGATTTTTATGATATACAGAAAAATGAGGGATAGATAATTACTTTTGCTGCCCTTGCAGTATTATAATATCTTCTGTAGTCAATTTCTTTTTCTTCTTGAATTTCTCCAGAACATTCTGTGTTTTTTGCCTAATTATCTGCCTTATGCTCTCTTCCTTTCTTTGAGCTTCCTTATGCTTGACTTCATTTAATTTCGTGCTTACTTCATTGGACTGCTTTAGTAAATTCTTCAGCAGATCATTTACTTTTAAAAATTCCTTCTTGTATTCTATAAACTTGCTAAATGCATTTTCTTGCTCTGTCCTTAAATCATTTATTTTTCTTGACAGATCAATAAAAGTCGCATATCCGTTGGTATCAACTGCTGTTGCGATTATTTTTTTATGAAATTCATTGGCTTTTTTTCTGCTCTCTTTTAACTGCTTGTTTAGTTTGTCTATGTGCTCTATTAACTCCTTTATTTTGCTTTCCCGGTATATGCTTTTTAGGGCATTTAACCTCTTCATCAGCTTCTTTTCATTCTCAAATGAGGTTTCTGTTTCAAGCTTCTTCTCTATATCTTCTATGTGCTTCTGGACCTTGTAAGGATCCTCTGTTATCTTGTATTTTTCAAATATCTCTCTTTTTTGCAGGTTTAATTTTGTTATTTCTTTTATCAACCGGGAGACTTCATCATTGTATTTGTCACGCTCTTTCTTCATGTCCACTACAGAAATATTTGATTCGTCTGTTTTAAGCTTGATTTCCTTTATTTGCTGGATTTGTTTTTTAATATCCCCTTTTAGATCCTCTTTTTTCTTAAACCAGAACTCCTTTTTTTCATTAAAGTGAGTTAATTGCTTCTTTAACCTAGAAATTTCTCTGAATAAATTATCCTTATCTGTAGTTAATCCTTGTTTCTGGGATTCTTGCATTTTAATATTAATTAGATTATTGATTATTTAAGAAGAGTAGATTAGTGCAAAATTTGTTTAACCAAATAATGCGCCTAAACCTACTGCAGCTTCTTTTACTTCAACTTTCTTTTCTTCTTTAGCTTCTTTCTTCTCTGCAACTTGAGAGACTGGCTGTACTACTGGCATTGCTGCTTCTTTCATAGCTTCTTCTATGTTTACACCTTCTAGTGCAACGACTAATGCCTTTACCTGAGCCTCATCCTTTTTAATGCCGGCTGCATTTAGGACGCCCTTCAAGTTAGCTTCGTTTACTTCTTTTCCTGCTTCATGCAGCAAAATTGCTGCGTGTACTAACTCCATTTTTTACCTCCATACTTATTTCTTAAAAACATCATCTATTTTTACCTTTTTTGCTGGTTTCTCAACAAAAGGTTTTATATGCATTGGTTTTTTCAATTTCTCATCCTGCAATCTTTTAAGCACGTCCAATGCGACCTGAGAATCCCTTTCGATATTATTCTCGGGTTCTTTTATTTCTGGTTTGGCTTCCACTGGTTTTTCAGCTTCTTTAACAAGTTCTTCCTTGACTTCTTTTGGGACAACTGGTTGCTCTTTAACCTCTTCAACTTTTTCTTCTTTAGTAGGTTCCACTTTACCCTCCGTTTTAACCTCTTTCAAATTTAATTTTGATTCAACTGCTATTGACTCCAATTCTGCTTTTTTTAATAATAATTTTATATTTTCCTTGGTCGGATATTCTATTTTGAAAGCAAGATTGAATGCCTGTACAGCTGCAAGCGTTATATCTTTTATTGTTTGCTCCTCATCAATGTTTAATAACTTTTTCTCGTAAACTAAACCGTTATCATAAGTTGTAAGAAGATTAAAACCTATCCTCATTGGTTGGATTCCTAATTTTGCTAGAACAGCAGCCACCTTATCATTTATGATATCCCCCTCTCTGGTTATCAGCTTATCTTCTTTAATAACAATTTTTCCGCCCTCAACTCCTGTTTTTAATCCGGCCTGTCCTAGTTCTCCGATTACTGGACCTGGAGTGAATTCTGTAGGACCTGCTGGAATCAGTATATCATTTGGTGCTTTTTGCCCGGGTTTTGCTGGAGCAGCACTTTTATTCTTTATTAAAAATTTAGATAGTCTGAATGAATCCTTTTTAGAGAACAATAAAATGGGTATATTATATTTAATATAATTCTCCAATTTTTCTATTCCTGGTTTTTTATCCTTTATTTGCTCTAAAGCCAGCTTTAACAATCTTGATTTAGTCATTCTTATAAGAACGTCTGGTTTTAGCTTGAAACGCATCTTTTGCAACTGCATGGAAGGCAGATTAGTAGAATCAACTACTCCGATTACCGGATACTCCAAGATTAGTTTCTTTAGAGTTTCAACTTCCTGTTTTTTCCACTGTTGTACTTTCATGCCTAAATCCTTTTCCTATTTCATATGGCTTGCCCATTGTAAACTTGAGTATAACTGATTTTATATTATTCTTCCCTTCAGGCAAATCATCAATGATTGAATTATAAATAAACAGGCAATTTTCTGCTATTTCTTCGTCCTTGCCATTCTCAAATCCAACTAATGCCTTTACAGACGCTTCATTTTTGGTGATCAAACGCGCTGTTTTTTGTAATCTTTGAACAACTGGCTTTAAATCTGCTGTTCCAGGAACAACACAGCCTGCTTTTGGGTTTGGCATCTTTCCTCTTGGGCCAAGAACCTTACCAAAATATTTTGCAACCTCAGTCATGATATTTGCCTGGGCTATAAAGAAATTATGATCATTTGCTATTTTTTTTATTTCCTTTTTGCCGAATCTTGGAAATTCTTCATTTAAAATGGCTAAATCACAATTCTCCTGCGCATTCTTAAGCAATTGCTTATCAACCAAGGCACAAGCTTTGATCTTTTTTCCGCGTTCAAATGGAAGATTAACAAAATGGTCTATCTTACGATCCTCCCTTTTTATATCAATCTCTCTTAAATTAATAACTATATCAACAGCTTGAGAAAAATTTCTTTTTTTGCTATTTTCTTTTAACTTTTTTAATGCTTCAAGGAAATCCTTTTTTTCCATTTAAGATCCTCCTACGCTAGGTAGTATTAACGGATTTAAAATTGGGCAAATGAGGCTATATAAAGGTTATTATAAATGTATTGAAACTATAGAGTAGTTACAGATAGAAAAGTTTATAAATTCATATTTTATTATTTAATATGGAAACACTATTTCATAATTGGTTTGATGTTAGAATAAGCAATCCTTTAATAAAAAACCCATGTGAATATCATGATAATTTTTTAATTCTTCCTACGGAAGTTGCTATTTTAAGTGCAAAATTTAACGCTAGTGAAGAAATTAGTCCGTGGGGAGAAAGCTTTTATTTGGAATTAATTAAATCAAGTGGGGTTAATGTAAGAAAAATTGATGGAAGAAATTTCATTAGAGATGATTATTATGGAAACCAAGATGGTAAAGCATTATTTAAAATTTCACCAACATTTTTTAGGGGGGAGATATCCCCAAACAATATAAAAGGATATAATAACATAGAATTAGAAGAATTTCTGCAAGATGATAATTATAATATTCATCCATATAAAAAAGAAATAGAAGCAGTTGCAAAAGAGATTAAATATAAAATACCAATAAAAAACGAGAGGAATAATTATTGGTTAATAAATGAAATTTTAGATTGGTTAAAAGATAATATAAAACATTCAGATGAAATTCCTCCAGTTTCAAATTTTTTAAAAAAAATTCTTATGAATAAAGGACTTTCTAAAGAAGATATTGAAAAAAGTGAAAAATTAATGGGTTACTTAAAAGATGAAGGTTTATTAATATTCAGTCAAGATCCAAGTATGGTTTTAAGATATGGAGTTGGAAACTGTAGTGGTATTTCAAATTTATTCGTTAGTATTGCAAGAAATTTAGGTGTCCCCAGTAAAGTTAGTGGTGGATATGTATCTAACGGAAAAAATAGTGGTGCTCATGCTTGGGTAATTTCATATTTACATCCATATGGGTGGGTAGAAATAGAACCACAAAATGGAATAATTAAAGATTATAATAGGTATGCATATCCATTCTCACGGTGTAATAATGATAAACTTCCAACCTTAACCATGATTGAAAGGGAGAATGGATATTTTAATAATATTAATGAAAGATTGGATGAAAAAGTTAATCGTATGACATTGTTTTCAAAAATAGTAAATCTAAATTAAATAAGCCCTATATATATACAATTCTTCAAAGAAATGCTTTTCGGATTCTAATTTTTCAAATTTATACTTATATTTTTTCATTATTTTTTCTACATTTCCTGTCAGAGATGAGCAAACAAACAAAATAATTCCTTTTTTCTTTAAATGAGATTTTGCTTCCTTCAAGAACCTTTCAAGTAATTCTGATCCTTTTTCACCTCCAGTCGTTACTCTCGCAGAATCTTCTGGTTCCCTCGGATGTTTGGGCAAATATGGTGGATTAAAGATGATAACGTCAAATTTTCCCTTAATATTAGAAAACAAATCAGATTTTATTGCATTTATTCCATTTTTTCTGCAGTAATTAATTGATTTTTCATCTATATCTGCGGCTAAAACATCTTTTGATTTTTTAAGGGCTGCTTCAGCAAGTATTCCAGAGCCAGTCCCTATATCAAGTATTTTACCAGAAGCGAATTTTAATACATATTTTTTTAATAAAAAAGAATCCTCAGCTGGCTCGTAAATCATTTTATCAGTCTGTAATAATCCTTTACCCTAGAAATAATATTCTGCAGATAATATTTCTCTATTTTCTCTTCAAATAGATTAATTAATTTTTCATTTTCATTTATTCTGTAACCCTCTTTTATCTTCTCTATCAGGAACAAATCCTTTAATCTCTTTAATTGTCTCCTGATATTTGAATGTGCTATTCCTTTAAGGGGCAATTTTTGTTTTTTTCTTAATTTTATAACGCCAGCAGGTATGCTCTCGGATGCAAGTGGTTTTTTTGAATTTGTCAGCAAATGAAGAACATCAACCACGACATCCCTAGAATCTCCTGGCTGCAATAACCCCGTGGATAGACATAACTTTCTTATTAACTCCCTTTTTCCAAGATTGCTTGGACTCTCGTATCTCCTGAGCGTTATCTCAGCCAAAGGTATATCCTTAGATATAATCCCCTTTTTTACCATGATATTATTTTGTCTTTATCATTTAAATGTTTTTGGTTTTTAATTATTTGATTAGAGCAAGTTTTATAAATGGATTAATTAAAAATAGTTTATGGTAGATTTGATTGCTTGTCTAAGCTCTGGAAAGGGAACATGGGGTCATGTGAATAGACTGATACAGGACAAAGAGTGGGAAAATATTTATTTGATAACAAACGAATTTGGAAAAGAAAATTTTCATCCGGAAAAAAAAGTTGAATTAATCCTGGTTGATTCCAGAATGGGATTAAAAGAAGTAAGAAACGAGATAGAAAGGCAATTGAAAGGGAAATTAAAAACTGAAATCGCCCTAAACATAATTTCTGGAACAGGCAAGGAACATACAGCCATGCTAGGAGCTATTCTTAGACTGGGCGTTGGAATAAGGTTAATGGCACTGACAAAAGACGGCGTTGAAGAAATATAATCAATTTTTAATATAATCATAAAGTTTATATTTCTGAAGAGAACTATCTTATCATGAGTTTATTCAAAGATGTGCTGAAAGATTCTGAAAGTTTGATTATTGATGAGATTGCACTGGATTTTGAGTACATTCCTAAAATACTAAAGCACAGGGAGAATGAGCAGAAATATGTTGCTGAATGCATAAAACCATTGTTGCAGGAAAGAAATGGGAAGAACTTGTTTATATTTGGAAAATCAGGAGTTGGAAAGACTGCAGCAATAAAATGGATTCTTCGAGACCTGGAAAACGAGACAGATGTAATCCCAGTATACATAAACTGCTGGAAGACAGAGACAAATTATAAGATAATAAATGAAATATGCAGACAGATTGGATATAAATATGTATTAAACAAAAAAACAGATGAATTGATAAGAGATGTTTCTAAGATATTGAATAAAAAATCAGCTGTTTTGGTATTTGACGAAGTTGATAAACTAATTGAGCAAGGAGTAATTTATTCATTAGTAGAGGATATTTACAAGAAAACAATTATTTTAATCACAAATAACAAGGATTTTTTATCACACATCGATCAGAGGGTAAGATCCAGATTAATACTGGAATCACTCGAGTTTAAGCCTTATAACAAAGAAGAAACAAGATCTATACTAAAAGAAAGAACAGATTACGCCCTTGTTAAGGACGTGTTTGATGATGCTTCTTTTAATTTAATAGCAGACAGGGCATTTGAATTAGGGGATATAAGAACAGGTCTGCATTTGATAAGAGAGGCTGTAATGATTGCAGAGAATAATTCGTGTAAGAATGTTAAAAAAGAATTCATTGAAGAAGCAATCAAAAAGTTAGATGATTTTAAAGTGAAGGATAATGATTTAGATGCCAGAGAAAAATTGATGATAGAACTGGTCAAATTAAACCCCGGGAAAAATATAAAAGAATTGCATACAATATTTACAACTTCAGGAGATGAGATACCATACAGGACATTCTTCGAAAAAATAAAAAAATTAGAGAAAAAGGGAGCATTAACAACTAAAGAGACAGAAGGAACAGCTGGAAAGGCAACAATAGTCGGATGTAATGAAAACAAGAAGATAGATGAGTTTTAGTATATGCTTAAAAATATAAATATTTATATAACTTAAAATTAATTATAAATAAATGGGAAGATTTCAAGATTGTGTACTTTGTAGATACAAAGGAGAAATACCCCCAAAAAATTCTGGAGAATACCAAATATGGCCAGAGGGTGTAGAATTAAGAGAATATATAACGGTTGATAAAGCAGAAATAATGCCTGAACCAAAAACTGACGATGATGAGCCTCATGCAGGCTTAGTTAAGATAGTAGTATTAGAGACTAAAGAGGATAAAGCTTTGATTGTTATAAACAACAGGGCTCTTGGAACAGGAGTTAAATACCTAATACCAAAAGATAGAATTATTAAGATTCTAACAGTTAAACGAACATAATCTAGCTTCTATAAAATATATGTTGCAGTGAACTGCAAATTGCAAGGTGTGCGCGCAGGGTTTATATATAAAATATTCTTTTGCTTGTTTGGAGGTGATAGAATGAGAGTATACCCACCAGGAAATTTGGATCAGGACGTAATTAGAAGGCTATTCAGCGAAACAATAAGCAATCTCCCCATAGAGAGGGTAATTAAAATGGGGGTAACAGCAAGATGAATGACATTTATTCAAGAAGGATGTTGAGAAGGTTGCTAGAAGATGATGAGATAGATTCAGCAGAAGCCGCATTTATGGAAGGTTACAACGAAGACTAAAAAGATTAATAAATACCATTAAAAACAAAAATCTATGAAACTGTTAGCATTCGTAGATTTGCACAGCGATTTGAATCAACTTAAAAAACTGATTGCAAAAGCAAAAGAAAAACAGCCAGATTATTTGGTTTGTGCCGGAGATATCTCTGATTTTGGGAGGGATATAGACCAAATCTTCAAAGAATTAGAAAAATTAAATATTCCAATGTTGATAATCCCGGGGAATCATGAATCAAGCGAGGGAATAACTAAATTATGCACAAAGTTTAAATTTGCCATAAATATCCATAAGGGTTGTTATGAAGTGAATGATTACTGCTTCTTTGGTTATGGTGAGGGTGGTTTTAGCGAAGAAGATCGGGAATTTGAGAGAATAGCAAATAAATTCAAAAAGGAAATAAATGAAAAGAAAAAAATAATTTTTGTGACTCATGCCCCTATTTACGGGACAAAAGTTGATTACATCAGCCAACTAGGCCACAGAGGAAACAAGAGTTCCAGAAAATTTGTCCTGGAAGTAAAACCAAAATTAGTAATTTGCGGGCATTTACACGAGACTGCTACAATGATAGATAAATTAGGAAGCACAGTAATAATCAACCCAGGTAAATACGGAAAAATAATTTTAATATAAAAAAGAAAAAAGAAAAAATTTATCTTCTCTTCTTTTTTTTCTTAGATCTTCTAACAACTCTTCTCTTTTTAGATCTTTTTGCAACTTTTCTTCTTTTTGCCATTTTATAAACCACCTCTTTCTCCCGAAAGTTTTTTAAATTTATGTATTTACAACGTCGATTTAGTTTATATATCTTTCTTTTTTAAAAATTCTTAAAACATTTAATCAAATTAAGAACACTAGAATGGGTTTTAAAATAAAATAGAACAAATCAATTATATACGGGAGTAAATTAATAAAAATAAGCAACAAGCAGAATAAACTGACAAAAGTAAATAATTTCATTACTATTTTTTTATTTTTTATGAAATATGATGCGCCAACACTGAACATTCTTCCACCGTCGACTGGACCGAGGGGCAATAGATTGAATAAACCTACTCCCAAACTGATTGCGTAAAGCCAGAAAAATAATTTTGAAATCCAGAAAAATGCCATTGGAATAAAATTTCCGTATTTTTCAGAAACTTCTTTCTTTATGTCAATGCTTAATGGAGAAACAACTATCCCAAGATAACCTTCTTCTGAATTGCCTGGCCTTTGCGTTGCAATTATGTTATAAGAGGACACATTTGTTTTTACGATAAGTTCATCGTAAGGTTTTAGATCAACCAAAAGATCACTAAAATTATTTATATTCTGTACTCCCATTTGATTAATAGAAATTATTTCTTCTCCAACCTTCATCCCGGATAATTCTGCAGGAAAACTTTTTTCCAAACTGGACACTTGCACTCCATTTAGTGAAACAAGAGAGGAGACAAACGGATTTATCACAAAAATAGTTATTAAAAGAATAACGAATGCACTGACTATGTTTGAAAATGGACCTGCAGAAAATACAGCCAATTGTTCTTTTTTTGTTTTCTTCAATAACTGTTTTTCATCTGGCTCTACAAAAGCTGCAAGTATTGGACCTAAAAAGGCAAATCCAGATGAGTTTATTTTTATGTTAGACAATCTTGCATAAACCCCGTGACAAAATTCATGGATAACTGCAACAAACAAGATTGATAATATCCAATGCCAGAATGATAACACAGGCAATCCTGCAATTTTTACCCCTGGCAATACTGGAGCAAGTAATGGTTTTGCATTAGGCACTGCCAATAACGAGTAAGTTCCCTTAATCAGGAAGTAGAACATGAATATCATTCCTGCAAATCCAATAAACACGCTAACATAAGACAGATAGTTCAGCAATCTTGGAAATTTCTTTGCAAGTTTATCCATCCACCTTATCCCAAGTTTTGTCTTGTAAAGAACAAATAATTTATTTTGAACTTCAAACCTTTTTCTGTGCGTAAAAAAATATAAGAGAATTAAACCGTAAAATATTATGGCGAATAATAAATCAAGATTCATTTTTATTTGCTTTTTTTGATGGGCCTGAATATTTTATAACCGCAGGATCTGCATTTTACTTTGCGGGCAATTATCTTCTGTGGAACTGACCTTATTTTAGTCTTGCATTTCTTGCAGACAAATACCCGGTCAAATAATCTTTTTGAAGCCTCTGGAAATTTTACCATTTACTCCCTCATTACCTTCTGCCCAAGAATGGTCCAATAACTTATCTGATGGCCCTCTTTTATTTTTCCTTTTAGTTCCTCAGGAATCTTTATGTCAAATGTTTCAAATGTCTCGCTGTCCATTACGTTTGCTGAATCAGCTGAGACGCTTAATACCTGCGCACTCTTTTTTTCTACTATCGGAACCTCAATCTTGTCATGAGATGTCTTTATGATTATCTTTTTTTCATTGTTTACCAGGCCAGCTGCTTCAATTCTGCACTTTGCATGGCCGTGCTTTCCGGTCTTGCTCGTGTCTATTCTCTTAGCAACGCATGCAACACCATCTATTATAAGATACCCACCCACTTTTAGAGAATTTGCGTCAATTAGTTTTACATCTGACATAAAAGTTTATCTGAGACTCAGATTTATAAAGGTTTTGCTTAATTATTTTCTTTTCTTTGCTTTGCTTATACCCTCAGAAATCTGCTTGTTTATTAAATCAGAAATTGTTTTTTCAAGAAATTTTATTCTTAAGTTAGTCTCAAAAATTTGCTTGGACAGATTTGCTATCGCAACCCAGATTTGTGAATTTGCCGGATTTTCAGAATTACCATATGCTTCCTTGTGTTTTGTGGCTTCCATTATCTGAAGTTCTAAATGCCTTCTTACAGAATCCTCAACAAAGTATCTCCAGTTTGATTTCATTTTTCTCCTTATTTTTTTCGCGCTAGACGCACCCCGAGCCCAGAATATGAGAACCGAGGATCCCTATAGCAATCCAAGCCAGCCCCACCCGAGTTAGCAACGAACCCCGCAACAGCACCTGTAAGCAATGAACCTCGCAACAGCACTATCTCTAGGATACCAGTAATTAATATCATTACCCTCTTTTGTTGGAAGTCCCTGCTCATTACAACTTAATAAGTCTATTTTACAATCTTCTGCTACACCCATTTTTAGGTCTTCAGCCCTTCCAGGGATTAACTCAAGATACTTGTTTAAGTGGTGATCATATGATATTTTTCCATTATAAAACGTTGCATCTAAATGTTCTCCTCTCCATGGAGCCCTCAATCCGAATATTTCCTCATTTATTGCTTCTATTTCAAGAGGATTTAATTTTTTTCCATTACCATCAAAAACTTTTTTTGAATCCAATAAAAGTTTAAGGTCTACTCCCTGCCTTATGTTAACTATAAAATGGTCCAATAAAAGAGCTAGTCTAAGCGAATCTCTCCAAATAATGCCCCCCATATAAGCATGTCCACATTTTTCTTTTGCAGTGTTCTTTAACTTTAAGCCCATAATATCTGCTGATACTTCTTTTACCCAAGGAGCATACCCAAGCCTGTGTTTTGCAACAAGTGTGTCTGGATATTCATAAGATTTGTGACTTCTTCCTTCCAAGAGTATATAATCGCTTTTTCTCATATTTTTATAGAGTATGTAAATTTATAAGCATTTCTATTTTATAGTGGTAACTTGTACTAAGAAGATTTAAATAATAACCACGAGAAGTTAGAGCATGACAAAAATAAAAAAGAACGATTTCATAGAAATAGATTACATAGGAAAGATAAAAGATTCTAATTTAATATTTGACTTAACAAATGAGGATGATGCTAAAAAGAATAATCTGTATCAAAAGGACAGGAAATACGGACCAGTAGTAATTTGTGTTGGGGAAAAGAACATACTCAGGGGATTGGACGATCAGTTGATAGACAAGGAGGCAGGAAAAGAATACGAATTTGCAATAAAACCAGAGCACGGATTCGGAAAGAGAGATCAAAAACTGATGAAGCTGATAAATGCCAATGTTTTCAAGAAAAGCAACATAATGCCTATGCCTGGATTGCAGGTAAACATAGATGGAATGTTAGGCACTATAAGAAGTTTTTCAGGTGGCCGCGTGATTGTTGACTTTAATCATCCGCTTTCAGACAAGGAATTAGTCTACAAAGTAAGAATTTTGAGAGAAATCACAGACACGAAAGAAAAATTGGTTGCTTGCATGAAATTCACAAACCTAAGCGAGGATATGTTCACTGTAGATTTAAAGACAAATAGTGCTAAAATCGTCTTAAAAGCCAATTTAGAGGCTCCTTTGAGGGATTTGTTAAAGAAAAAGATTCAGGAATTGGTTCCAAAAATTAAAAATTTAGAAATCGAAGTAGATACTAAAAAACATAATACTCAATAGAATAAACTCAAAGATATAGTTTAAAGTTAGGATATATTTATATATTGTCTATCATTTTTCAGAAAGGGGGTTAAAATGGATATAAGCATCAAAACATCACCACAAAAAGTTTCTCAGATTGATGAAGAGCTTGAGCAACTGGTAACAAAACAAAAAGCAAAAATAAAAGTTATTGGATGCGGTGGTGCTGGCGGTAATACAATCAATAGAATTTCTGAGGTAGGTATTACTGGTGCTGAGACAATAGCGATAAATACTGATGCCCAAGATTTGCTGTATGTTAATTCTAATAATAAAGTTCTAATTGGAAAGGAGCTTACTGCAGGATTAGGAGCAGGCAGCATTCCGCAAGTAGGTGAGGAAGCAGCTCGGGAAAGTGAGCATGATATAAAGCAAAAACTAGAGGGAGCAGACATGGTATTTATCACCTGCGGTCTGGGTGGTGGTACTGGTACAGGATCAGCTCCGGTTGTTGCTGATATAGCAAAAAAGATGGGGATTCTGACTGTTGCAATTGTTACAATGCCTTTTGCAATGGAAGGACAGCGCAGATATGAAAATGCGGTCTTTGGACTTGAAAAGTTAGAAAATTTAGTTGATACATTAATCGTCATACCCAACGATAAATTACTGGACTTGGCTCCTGATTTGCCATTGCATACTGCATTCAAGGTAGCAGATGAAATTCTGACAAATGCGGTAAAGGGCATTGCTGAATTAGTAACACGCCCAGGATTAGT
>JAGVZV010000014.1:0-8011 GCA_018302265.1 Candidatus Woesearchaeota archaeon
AAAATCAATTTTGCTAAAGCCCGGACAAGAAAAAAGTATTTTTTGGACTATAAAAATACCAGGGGATGTAAAATCTAATTACTTATACTCCACTGTTTTTGAGGTTGTTAATTCCTTTGGCAATGTGGAATCTGAAAAGATAAACTTTGCCAGCAATTATGCTACATTTACAACAGAACAGGCTAATGCAAAGATCAAGGAGTATGAAGAAATAGAAGAGCTTAGTTTTTCTGAAAATTTAGACATTGATTGCAAGCCGGAAAAGAAGTATTATTATGATTATGAAAAAGCATCTTTATTATGCACAGTAAAAAACATTGGCAATCAGATAATAAAAGAGGTTAACGTGTGCATAGATTTACAATGCCAGAAAATAGGATTGCATATATCTGAATCAAAGAACATGAAATTTGATAATCTTGACAGCAACAAACAGCTGGAAATAAAAGCTACAAATGGAAATATAGATCTGAACAAGTATTTCACCATCAAATCTCTGAGTGATCCAAAATTAAGAGTGACAAATCTTGTATATCCTGATTTGGTTTCTTACAAAGGGATAGGCGATTTGCAGTTTACACTAAACTCTGAAGCGCCAGTAAAGAATATTCGATTCTTGCTGAATGGAAATGAGTTTTACAAGCAGGACGGTTTTAGCGGAATAGAAGAGAGGATATTCACGATAAAAGGAAAGTATTTTTACTCCACTGAAAATTCTCATCTCATCATAGAATACGAGGACGAGAATGGCTACAAGTATATGACTGAAAAATCCTTCTTTGCAAATGTGCAGGATCTTCCATTCTATGTGAAATTTTTTGCTTATGTTAAGAATTCTTTTAGATAATCAGTAGGTCTTAGCAATATAAACCAAATGCTTTGCTTTTTTATTGCAGTAAATGCAATTTCCTTTGACTTTTGCCTTTTCATTTATCCCGATTATCTTTGCTCCACCTGTCTTTGTTTTTATCCAATCCTCGCATTCAGGCTCACCACACCATTCCGATACGGATATTTTCTTATTATTTATGTTTTTGATTAGCTCATTTATATCCTTAGAGTTTACCATACTCTCTTTTAGTTTCTTTTCTGAACTTTTAACTAAATTATCCTGAATACTGTCCAATAATTTTGGAATTTTTTTATTTAGATCCTTTATTTTAATTACTTCTTTATTTCCAGTGTCTCTTCTTACAGCAACTATTTGATTCTTAGCAATATCTTTTGGTCCTATCTCTATTCTAACTGGAACTCCTTTTAATTCCCACTCATTAAATTTGTAGCCCGCGGTGTATTCTTGTCTTTCATCAAATTTTATCCTAAAATCAGATAATAATTTTTCAATGTTCTTTGCTTTCTTCAGAACTTTTAATTTTGTATCTGGGAATAGTATTGGGATTATAACTAGTTGCATTGGAGCAACTCGTGGTGGTATAATCAGCCCTTTATTATCTCCGTGTATTGCCAGCATAACCCCAATCATTCTTGTTGTTATTGCCCATGTATTCTGATAAGCGTACTCTTCTTTTTCTTGTTTGTTCAAGAATTTTATATTAAATGCTCTAGCAAATATCTGACCATCATGATGAAAATCTGGCCCTTGTATGACCTTCCCATTGGGCAAGACGCATTCTATTGCCTTTGTAAATTCTGCACCCGCAAATTTTTCTGATTCAGTTTTTCTGCTTATGAATCCAGAAACAGCGAGAAAATCATGTAAAATTTCATTGTAAATTCCAAGTATTTCTTTTTCTTCTTTTAGTGCCTCTTCTTTTGATGCAAAAACACTATGTCCTTCATTCCACAAGAATTCTCTAGTTCTTAAAAATGGAACTGGATGCTTGAATTCCCATCTCACCACATTATTCCACTGGTTGTATCTTAAAGGCAAGTCTCTCCAGGATCTTATCCACTTTGCATAAGAATTATACATCATTGTTTCAGAAGTTGGTCTTATAGCCAATCTTTCATCAAGCTTTGAATCTCCCGCTTGAGTAACCCACGCTACTTCAGGGGTAAATCCCTTTAGATGGGTTGATTCTTTTTTTAACAAAGATTCTGGTATAAGCAAAGGAAAATAAACATTTTTTATCCCTGATTTCTTGAATCTGACGTCTGTTTCTTTTTGTATGATCTCCCATATAAAATACCCGTCTGGTTTAAAGATAAGGCATCCAGAAACAGGACTATACTCAGCAAGATCTGCTTTTATTATCGCCTGTGTGTACCATTCAGAAAATTCATCCTTTTTTGCTTTTATTCCCTCTTGTTCTGACATGTTTAATTGAAATTTACTTTGTATTTAAATCTTATGGGGTTGCGAGGATTTGAACCCCGATTTGACCCAAAATGGACTTGCTTAATAACAAGTTCCCCAAGGGCCGATAATAGCCAAGTTATATGACAACCCCTTACATTTTTATTATTTTTATATCTTTGATCCTACCTATTAATGGCTTTTCCCTGTCCGATATAGTAAATATTATCTTTTCATCAAAATCTTCATGGATGTTTCTAAATATCTCTTCTGCATTTGAATTAATAATTTTCCCATCATTATTAATGCACGGGCTTATTATTTCAACATCGTATCCTTCTAACATTTTTTCTATAGTAGTCCTAATCTTGCATGATTCATCCAAGCATATCTTGAGCCCTTCATCACAAGTATTCCTTATCCCGTTTTTAAACTCGTAAGGGATACCCGCCTTATCCAATGCATTGGATATACTAGTTCCTGCTCCGTGTATTAAGGTAATCTGACTACTTTTAGCTAATTCCTTTATTTTTTCAATTACTTCAATGTTAGCTATCAAGTCTCCGGATACTTTGATTAGTGTTTTCATATTTAAATGGGTCTACAGGGATTTGAACCCTGGTTAATCGGTCCTTAGCTTATATATGAAGCCGACCGTGCTATCCACTGCACCATAGACCCAAATTTAAAAACAAAAAGGTATTTATATAGGCTTTTGTTACCTTAATATGAGGTGGTCAATAATAAATCTTGATAAATTTTTTAAGCCAGAATCAGTAGCAATCATAGGTGTTTCTAGTAATGAGCATAAACTGGGCCATGTTATCTTCAGAAACTTGATGAATAACTATAAGGCCAAGATATATCCTATAAACCCAAATGAAGGGCGTATAGTAGGCTATAAGTGCTATCCCTCTGTTTTAGCTGTAGAAGACCCAATAGAGTTGGCCATAATAGCAATACCATCAGAGGCGGTTATACCTGCTGTTAACGAGTGTGTAAAAAAGAAGATTCCTAATCTAATCATTATAAGCTCGGGTTTTTCAGAGATAGGTAATAAAAAAAGAGAGGAAGAGTTAAGAAAAATAGTTGAAAAAAATAATATCAACCTGGTTGGAGTTAATTGCCTCGGGAACTATGATGCCCATACCCGGTTTGATTCAATGTTCATTCCAACTACCAGACTGAAAAGGCCAAGACCTGGATATATATCATTCATCTCCCAATCAGGGGCTTTAGGAGCAGCTGTTCTTGATCTCCTTGCTTCTAAGAATTATGGATTATCCAAATTCATTTCTTATGGCAATGCAACCAGTCTGGACGAATCTGACTATCTTGATTATTTGATAACAGATAATAACACAAAAGTGATATGTTTGTACATTGAGGGCGTTAGAGACGGAAAGAAGTTTATGCAGGTAGCTAAAAAAGCATCCTTAAAAAAACCAGTTATTATACTAAAGGGTGGAGTTACAGAAAAGGGAGCACAGGCAGCACTTTCGCATACAGGTGCAATGGCTGGTTCTTCTCAAGTCTATAGCGCAGTTTTCAAACAGTGTGGTCTTATTGAAGTTAGTTCACTGGAAGAGATGTTCAATATTGCAAGAATTTTGGAAAATGTAGTGAAACCAAAAGGCAATAGGATACAGATAATAACAAATGGTGGTGGTTATGGTATACTAGGAACAGACAGTATCTCTAAAAACAATCTAAGATTTGCTGAGATGTATCCGAGGACTAAGAACGAGCTGGCTAAGAAATTCCCTCCATTAGTATCGATAAGTAATCCGATTGATCTGATTGGTGATGCAGACGATGAGAGATTTCGCTTAGCAATTGAAAAATGCTTGAATGACCCGAATATTGATATAATTTTAACTCTATTGCTGCCGCAAACACCACTGATCACAGAAAACATAGTTGGCACTATAACTAAACTGAATGATATGAAGAAAAAACCGATTATTGTTGTGTGCACCGGTGGCTTATTCGCCCAGAAAATAAGGTCTGAACTGGATTCTAAAGGGGTTGTATGCTTTGATTTTATTACAGATGCTGTTAGTTCTATAAAACGTATGTGTGAATATTACAAATTGGGTTAAAAAGGTTTATAAATACCAAATAATAATATCTTCTTAGAGGTGATAGACTATATGGCATGGTCTGAAAAAAGGGTACAACAGTACAAAAGAGGTAAAAAACCAACCTGGTTGGAACTAAGGATGCTTGAGCATGCAGATCCGGTTCATATGACACTGGCTATTGTGGGTACAATCGCTTTAGTATACGGACTTTGGGTCAACCAGTGGTTATGGATAATAATTGGTGTTGGTTTGAATATATTAGGGCACCTTTATACATGGTGGAAATAATTTCTTTTATTTTTTCTTTTTATTTATACATCATAAATGGTCCTTCAACACAAGTCCTTCTGCCATTTTCATCAGCACAACTGCCACATATCCCTACTCCACATCTAGTCATATAATCTATAGAAAAAAAAATTCTTTCAGGGGAAGAAATTTCTAATTCTAGTGGCAAGACAGCACTTATCATTTGTCTCGGTCCGCAGTTTAAAAAATAACTTCCTTTTTTTAAATCAAGATTTCTCATTAAATCACTAACAAGCCCTTTTTTTCCTAAACTTCCATTTTCTGTTGCTATTTCAACTCTTCCACATTTTTCAAATTCTTTTGAGTATAGAATATGTTCTTTATCCTTCGCTGCTAATAAAGTCAATATGCTAGAATCCTTAGAAAATTTTTTAGCCAGAAGATATAACCCTGCAATCCCACATCCCCCTCCAACTAAAACCATATTTGATTTTTTAGGAACACTAACTCCTTTGCCATAAGGTCCTCTTATATAAAAGTAATCTCCTTCTTCTAAAGAATTAAATTTTTTTGTAAACTCTCCACGTTCTAGAACTCCTAATGTCAAAGGGTTATTATCCATAATAGAAAATGGCTTTTCTCCAACCCCCGGGATCCAAGCAAAAACAAATTGTCCTGGTTCAGCTTCTATAGAAATATTAGTAACCAATAATTTTAAATCACAAGCGCAATCTATTTTTCTTTCTAAATTTACTTTTTTGTAGTTCATATCCACTTTTTTCAATAATTCTATTACATAATTTGTTCCATTTTTTAAATCATTAATTAAAGTAGGAAAATATTTTATAATCTCAGCATCCTTCATTCCAACTAAACTAGTACCAATACCAAAAACCACATTGTCATATCCTACCACATTTCTATATTTCTCAACATCTCTTGCATTAGAAATTCCTCCCATTATGATCATAGGGATATTTCCAACTGTTTCTATGATTTCTTTTACTCTTTGTATTCCTACATCTCTAATTCCTCTTCCTGATTTCCCTCCAACCTTGTTTGTCAAAACAAGAAATCCATCAACTTCATAAGGAATTGGTCCAACAGTATTTATGGCAGAAATACCATACGCTCCTGCTTCTATAGCCGCTCTTGCAATTATGCCTATTCCTCCTTCTATTTTTTCTGTATTTGGAGTCAATTTGGCAAATACTGGTTTTTTAGTAACTTTAACAACCTCTTTTGTGATTTTTCTTACCATTTCAGGATCTTGTCCTAGAGCCATACCGACTTTATCGCAATGAGGGCATGAAAGATTTAGTTCAAATCCATCAACTCTTTCTTCTAGATTTTCTGCAACGTAAACAAATTCAGCAGAATTACTACCAAAAATAGATGCAAGTAAAAACTTATCCTCTGGAAAGTTTATTGTAGAAAGTTGTTGTGCAAATTCTTCTGCTCCCGGGTTGGTTAAACCTACAGCATTTACAAATCCCCCAGGAATATACTGGGCAAGTATTGGTTCTCTATTGCCTGCTCTTACATTTGGACCTATACTCTTTGTTGTTAAAATTCCGAGTTCTGGAATTTCTTGTGCAATCTTTTCTAAACATTTGACTTGTGTTGTAATAATCCCAGAAGGTATCGTGAATGGCATTACCTTTTTATTGCCTATCTTAATTTTTTCTAGCTTCATTTTATAAAATAGTATAGATTAAAATTAATAATTATTTTAACCTCATTTTTATTGAAATTGCTGGTGATTCTAGCTGACTTGTATATTCAATTGCCGCATCATGTATATCTTCAGCCTGATAGATTCCTCTTCCAACAATTCCATGGAATCTATCTCCTGCAACCTTTGCAGCAGCATCAATTTTTCCACCCTGTGCAACAAATCCTGGTGCATAAAATATAGGAATAATTCCTTCGGCTTCTACTATTTCTCTAACTTGTTTAATAATATCAATTTTATTTCCAGGAACAACAAAATTATTTATTCCGGCCCTTGCAGCGATTCTATACATATCTAAAGCCCCTGAGTCAGTTACGAATCCCCCCTCACTTACTACATAAGCTGGATGTGTCATTCTTCCACCAACAATGACTTTTAGACCATTATCCAAAGCATGATATATCCAAGCTCTTTCTGTTTCTGGTCCTGCTTGAGGGAATAAGATAACTGCATCAACTCCTGCATTTTTACAAACTCTTGCAAAATTCTTTCCGGTATCTGGGATATCAGTACCAGCTTTTTGGTGGTCATATATTATAGCAACAGGTCTTGTTTTATTCTTCCTTATAACATCAACAACTTTAGGTAAACCATAATTTAAAGCTAATTCAAATCCAATTTTATATCCTCCAATTCCTTCAACATTTATTGTAGCTTGAACTATTTTTTCTAATTCTTCAATTGTAGAAACATCACAAGCAGGTATAACACTGCGATCTCTTTCAATAATTCTTTGTTCAAGTTTATCGAATTGATTTCCTACACTTGCTGTACCATATACTCTTAAATAATTCTCGAGTCTTTTTAGTGCCCCCTCTGAAATTTTTTTATTTTCTTTAAGATAATTATAAACATCTGTTGCAGTTACAACAGAAACAACATATGTTCCGGTTTTTTGTTGATACTCTGCGATAGCCTCTCTGCTATCAGTTGCAACCTCTTGCCTGTCTACTCCAATAGCAAGTAATGAGAGATTGAAATTTCCTAAACTTTTTAAGAATTTATTAGCCTCGTATTTTGCATCGCCTGCAGTAAATACATCATCAAGTTGGACTATAGATTGTCCTTCTTTAGGTGCCATTCCAACAGTAAGTGCTTTTATTCTTTCTGTTGGGGGTAGATTAGTTGCTTCACCATGCTTTTTTTCATCTTTTCTTGAGAAAAACCATCCAGCATTTTGACCTTTTTGTGCCATTGCTACTGCTGTAGAAGTTACAAGTCCAACCCCCTTATCTGGGATTCCGTATAATATATCTGTTTTAACTCCAGAATTTATAATTGCATCTGCATAAAATCCTGCAAGTGCTCCAGAGTATTCACCATCATTAAAATCACCTATATTTACAAACCAAGGAGAAATTCTTTTACTTTTTAATGTTCTATCATCAGAAGGATCTCCAAAAACTTTTAGTGCGCCGGTTTTAAGTAGAAAATTAATAAACTGTCTTTTGTAATCAACTTTCTCTGAAAAAATAGTTACGTTTGAGTAATCCTAATTTTCATAAAGTTAAATTTTGTTTTTCAACTCATCTATCTCCCCTAACATAACTTTCCTACTATAACAATAATTTATAATTCATTTTGTTTGGAAAATCTGATGAATGAGAAAAGAGGGCTGTTTATTGCGTTTGAAGGAATTGACGGCAGTGGGAAAAGTACGCAGATGCGAAAGTTTATCGAATATCT
>JAGVZV010000014.1:8019-8620 GCA_018302265.1 Candidatus Woesearchaeota archaeon
TAGAGACATTTTGCGGGAGGACAATGATCCGCTGACTAACGCTGAAAAACTGGCAGAAGTTTTTGTTCAAGACAGGAAAGAACAAGCAGACGAATTAATTCTCCCAAGCTTAGAAAAAGGATGGCATGTTGTTTCTGACAGATACAAACTTTCTACAATTGCTTACCAGTCTGCGCAAGGTCTTGACGTCAGGAGATTGATTAACATGCAGTCTGGCCTGCCTGTTCCAGACCTGACTTTTGTTATAGATGTTCCAGCGCGGAGTGCGATGGAAAGAATGAAGCGAGAGGAAAGAAATCCACATAAGTTCGAAGCTAATTTTGATTTTTTGGAAAAAGTCAGAACACAGTTTAAACGTTCAAGCGAACTTCTTAATGAGAAAATTTTTGTGATTAACGGGGAACGAGAAATTGAAGAGATATTCAGTGAAATAAAAAATATTTTTGACAGCCAGATTTCAAAAGTTGCAGAAGGACATTCAAAAAGTGTGAAATACAATTCAATTGAAGAAGTTCCGGAATATGTTAAGCAAGAACTTAGGAAATATTTTACAAACGTCGGAGGCGACACTTTTGCGATTTTTGGTTTGCCTTCAGAACTG
>JAGVZV010000008.1 GCA_018302265.1 Candidatus Woesearchaeota archaeon
CAATTGAAGAATGGAAAGGTGATGACGCACATCTAGAAATTGAGGTTAATGGGAATGGAATTGGGTATGCAACTATATTCAGATTCTGTTATACAGACGAAAATGGGATTTGTTTGATATGAAAAAATATATAAATGATAAATCCGTTAAAAAACTAATGAAAAAGAGGATTTATGATAGTAGTATAACTAAAACATTAGTAATACTAATAGCCTTATTCGCACTATTTTTTATTTCTGCTGGTTGTGGAGAGCTTAGTTTTTCAGCAGGACCTTCTTACCCCAAATGCTGCGTTATTAATGGTCCAAGCAACCCTATTGGTTGCGTCCAGGGTTCAGTAGTAGACAATAGTGCATCTACATGCACGGATTATTTTTATCAATACGGAAATATAGAATTTATAGAAGGAAATTGCAATGACCTTCCTGAATGTTCTGGATTGCAAAACTGCGTTGGTGTTTATAATGAAAATGAAGTGAATAATCCTTATTTTTTATCAAATCAGGAATATAGTTGTGGCATTTATGGAACAGGTACAGAAGGTAATTTGTATCAGTGCATCAATGGGGTTGTAAATAATATACAAGATTGTTTTGCTTCTGGAAAAACTTGTGATAATACAACCAACTCATGTATTTCTACAGGTCCTTTATGTGAGCCTGCTGGAGGATATAACTGTGTAGGAGATGTGTCTAATGCTTGTGATCCATATATAGGATGGATTGTAGTTGAAGATTGCTCAATAACTGGAAAAGTTTGTGATGTAACAACAGGGCAGTGTATAGCAGCGATGCCTCCTACTCTTAGAGTTGAAGATGTATCCACTGGAACAGGTCATAGTTGCGCACTTTTATCCAATGATAAAGTTAAATGTTGGGGTAGAAATAGTTACGGACAGTTGGGTGATGGGAGTACAACTAATAATTATGTTCCAATTTACACATTGATTGATAATGTAACTCAAATAAATGCGGGAAGTGTACATACTTGTGCTGTTTTGGGTGATGGAAGTGCAAAATGTTGGGGGAATAATGTTAATGGTAAATTGGGTGATGGAAGTGCAACAAATAGCCCTACTCCAGTTCTAGTTTCTGGTATTAATAATGCGATAAAAATAGATGCTGGTATATCTCATAGTTGTGTTGTATTAAATGATAGTCGTGTTAAATGCTGGGGTGTAAATACATATGGCCAGTTGGGTGATGGGAGTACAACAAATAGACCTACTCCAGTTCTAGTTTCTGGTATTAATAATGCGATGGATATAAGTGTAAGCGGATCAAGTACCTGTGCCCTTTTGAATGATAGTACAGTTAAATGTTGGGGTAGTAATGGATATGGACAGTTGGGTGATGGAAGTGCAACAAATAGCCCTACTCCAGTTCTAGTTTCTGGTATTAATAATGCGATAAAAGTTAGTACTGGAAGAAGGACTACATGCGCTGTTTTGAGTGATGGTAGTGCTAAGTGCTGGGGTGGTAATGGGAGAGGAGAAATAGGAGATGGTACTACAACAAATAGACCTACTCCAGTTCTAGTTTCTGGTATTAATAATTCTGTGAGTCTAAGTTCTAGTCTTGGTCTAGATAATGATTGGGGTCATACTTGTGCTGTTTTGAGTGATGGTAGTGCTAAGTGCTGGGGTGATAATGGATATGGTATGCTTGGGGATGGAACAACAGTAGAGAGCCATATTCCTGTTAATGTAATCGATGTTAATAATGTTATAAATATAAGTGCAACTGCGGCAGACCACACTTGCGCGGTTTTGGGTGGCAGTGTTAAATGTTGGGGTAGAAATAGTTACGGACAGTTGGGTGATGGGAGTACAACTAATAGTTATACTCCTGTTGATGTTTTAATATAATTTTTATTTTCCACAATATCCACGATTTATATAAGAAGAAGAATTTGCGGGATTTGTAAGATTACAGGGGATTATATGCATTAGATTGTTACAAACATTGCCAACAAAAATATCATAAGTGTCCGCCTGAATTCCTGTTGCTTCTCTGACTGCCGTATCCAAATCGCATTTGATCTTTCCATTTGGAATTGGTAAAGTAGGTTTGTAGTTTCCAGAGTAATAAGTCTCTCTAAGTTTTGAAAAAAATAGTTTGATGTCTTGAATGTCAAATCCATAAGAAGTATACAGATCATTCAAAAGACCATAATCCCATACAGACATCCATGTTACCCTTGGCAAATCTCCGAATGAATTGATTTCAGTAAATCCACTATCATTAGATAATGCAACCCCAATTGGAAGTGCAAAGAGTTCCTGTAGATTTGTTGTCATATGGCTTCTCAAGACAATATGATGAAGCTCGTGCATTTCTATTCCATTTGCTTCAATACTTTTAGAATTGTGATATTGCGAAGGGTTGATGCAAGATTTAGGATATGAAAGATCTATGCAGTTACTAGCATTTAAGACCCCTCCTTTTTGTATCCAATCATATAAGTAATCACATACAATCTTCCCATTAACTGTGTTTCCAAGATAAGTGTCCTGAAGTGTGCATACTGAATCGTGATTTAAATGAAATTCTATTTTATCAATTTCATCAAGAGGACCAATTCCCATTGTTGTAAAAGTTTTACTTGAAGCATTTTGTAATCCTTCTGCTCTTTTCTCCAAAATTTTATTATTGTCTAAGTAAACTCTTGGAGTGAATCCTGTTTGAGCCAGTAAAACTCCTGTTGTAACATTCTCTGCACCTTCCGCATCTGTGTAAATAATTGGAAATTCTTGTATATGATCGTAAAGATTGCAAACAATATCCCCAAGAGTATCAGTCCTGCAATACTCCCCTGGTTCTGTTGTTATATTAAATTTTTGATAATCATAATCCTCTCCATCTTCGCATCTTACAACAACATAATCAAAACCTACATCTTGATTGCTAACATGTATAGGCACACCCCATAATTCATTATCTTGAGTAATATCCAACCAAGATGGCGCTTCCACAAAAGTGCATGGAACGACTTTATTAAAAAGATTGTATGAATAGTCTTTATTAGTCTCTAATTTGTAAGAATAAGTCTTATTAACAACAGCATTACGTACAGGACTTGACAATATTTCTATTGGAATTTCTTTTCTTTTAGAGCAATGAGGGTAGCACTCAACATCGTTACTTGGCTGTACCCCACATCCGATTCCTACAGCACCTGCTATTAAAATAGTACATAGTGTCTTTTTTAGGCTAGAAAATGCCATTTTTTCACTACCTGATTATAGTGAAATTTATTTATAAACCTTTCTAATCGACAAAAAACTCTATAAAATGAGTTTAAATGGAATCCATTTATTAAATTGAAAAGTTTTATAAGCAAGTTATAGGTTAATCTGAACACAAAAAAATGAATTTCGTTCCAAAAGAAGTTTTTTTTACTAAAGGGGTAGGAAAGCACAAAAATAAACTGCAATCCTTCGAGGAAGCATTGAGAGATGCAGGTATAGAAAAGTGTAATTTAGTAACAGTTTCTAGCATTTTTCCGCCAAAGTGCAAGATGATTTCAAGAGAGGAGGGATTAAAAAAATTAAATGCAGGACAGATTACTTTTTGTGTAATGGCAAGAAACGAAACTAATGAACCAAACAGGCTAATTTCTTCTGCGATAGGATTAGCAATTCCATCAGAAAGAGAGGAACAGTACGGATATTTATCAGAACATCATGGATTCGGTGAAACTGGAGAGAAAACAGGGGATTATGCTGAAGATCTTGCAGCAACGATGCTAGCGACCACTCTAGGTGTAGAATTCAACGCTGACACCTCTTGGGATGAAAGAGAGCAGGCTTATAAGTCCAGTGGGAAGATTTTTAAAACCAAGAGTACATGCCAATCTGCTGAGGGTGATAAAGAAGGGAAGTGGACAACAGTTATTGCAGTTGCTGTTTTTATAATGGATGAAAATGGAACCAATCAAACCAATCAAAATAACCAAGGAAATGAAAGTAAAGGATCTAGTTAATTCTATGTCTGATTGCGGTTTTAATGCTAATAAAATCTCAAAGGCTATTGAAATTCTAAAAGAGGTAAAAAAAGAAGATTGTAAATTATTCTTTGGTCTGGCTGGGGCAATGGTGCCTGCAGGTATGAAAAATATTATTGTTGACATGATCAATAAAAATTTAATCAGTGTTTTTGTTACAACTGGAGCAAATATAACCCATGATCTGATTGAAGCATTAGGAAATAAGCATTACAAGGGAAATGCAAATATTAATGACGCTGAATTGCATAAGAAAAAGATTGACAGGATTTATGATGTTTTCATGGAATCTAAAGTCTATCAGGATTTAGAGGATTTCTTCAATAAGAATTTTGACGCACTAAAAGATAAAACAACAATAAAAGAATTTTTATGGGGGATTGGTAAATTAATCAATAAAGAGGATTCTATACTGACTGCTTGCTATAAGAAAAAAATACCCATATTCTGCCCTGCTTTAAGCGATTCAGGGATAGGATTGATGATATGGAATAATCTAGTTAAAAATAAAAAAATAAATTTTAGTGAGTTTGAGGATCTAAAAGAGATGCTTGACATTGCATGGACAGAAAAGAAAAAAGCTGTTTTTTACGTAGGTGGCGGTGTTCCAAAAAATTATATACAGCAGGCGATGCAGTTTTCAACTCCAGCATTATATGGAATACAGATAACAACAGATAATGCTTCATTTGGTGGAAGTTCTGGAGCTCCATTGAAAGAAGGGATTTCATGGGGCAAAATGAGCGAGAAGGGAAAATTTGTTAATATTTATTGCGATGCAACTATTGCATTGCCTTTAATATATGCAGGATTTAAAGAATAATTACCTTACATAGGTGATATCTAGAATAATTCCTTAAATTAAAATCAATATCCCCATCTTCATCAATCTCTTGTAAGCCATCTAACCTCCCAAAACACAAAAAATCACCTCCTTTTTTTATTTTAGGTATAAGAAATCTTTCTAGACCGGAAACCTGCTCAACCCAACCCCCGTTTATTCTTATATCCCCATCCATTTTAAGAACATCGTGTTCTTTAAGATCCAAATAACCAATTATTTTATATCTTAAGATTCCATCTTTAATGAAATACTCATCATCCACCACTTTATGCTCTTCTTTTCCGTCTAAAGAAACCAATTTCATTTTTTAATGAAAAATAACCGGGTTTTTATTCTTTGTTGTAATCCATTATGGGTATTAGAATTGTTGTTTTAATCAGACATAATAATACTCACCTTTATTCCTCTGTTCTCTATCTAATTGTGATCTGGGCTTGTTTATTCTTGGCCTGTTTGTTTCTTTATCTTTTCTAAATTAGTAAAATTTACATAGTCTAATGTATTATTACAAACATGAGATATTACGAAGACCCTTTATTAAATTCTAAAAGATATACCTTATATGATGGGGTTCTGAATCTATATTCTGCTCTGTTGAATAAAAAAGATTTTGAATCTGATAGAATACTTAATAATTTTCCTTATGTAGTTATAGACAATATAGAATTGAATCAACAACTTATAGACTCATTAAAAAAGTATATTGGATGTAATATTAGTAAGGGAGCAATAAAAGGATGGGTATTAAATAGCAAATTTCCTTTGCCTCTTTTAAGAGTCATTTCTTTAAAGGCACCTAACCCAGAAAAAATTCTTTCTAATTTAATTAAAAGTATAAAATCAGTTACAAGTAATTTTGGAAATACTATAAAATTGTCTATTAAATATTCTGATTTGTTAATGAATAAACATATTTATTTCCACGGTTATTTATTAGGTGATGGTTGCATATCTGATGACCTAATTAAATTAGCTGATGGACATCAAGATAAGTCTAAGATTCATTATTCAAAGCAACATATTGGTATGTTTAAAAAATATCTTAAGATATGTTATAATTTGAATTCTAAAATTAAGCGAGTTGGTAATTGTTATCATCTAATAGCTTCAAGAAATAAATTTTTATCTAGGTATATTAAATTTTTTTATGGTTATGATAAAGACAAAGAAATAATTAGAGTTCCAGATATTATTAAAGATGATAGAGAAAAAATAAAGATATTTTTAAGAGGATTTTTTGATGCCGATGCAGGAATTAGTGAATTGTATAATTCAGTTATTTTAAAATCCAAGGATCACAATTTTTTAAAGTTTTGTAAGCTTTTTTTGGAAAAAGAAGGATTATTTTTGGATAATGTTAAATTTGACTCTACTGGCGTATCATACATTACTATAAAATCTACAGAGTTTTTAAAATATGCGTATACAATTGGTTTTAATCATTCTCGCAAAAAAGAAATTTTATTGAATAGACTTAAGAAAAATTGTCCATTAAATGTATTTCGTGGGGTAAGAAAAAAATATTTGATAGATAGTTTGTATTTTGATTTTACTATAATTCCAGATATGAGATTAACAGGACTACAAGATTTTTTTAAGAATATGAGATGTGATATTGGCACCCAAGAGGAAGTTTCTAAACTATTAAAAATTCCCAGGAGATATGTAGGAAAATATGAAAATGGATTGTACTCTATTCCGATTGATATTTTTCTAAATTTAATCCAGATTAAAAATAAAATAAGGCTAGCAGATATATTTTCTAAAAATGACGTTAAATTTTGTATAAGCAAAAATAAAGGAGCTATAAAATTGCCATTATCAATAAATGATATAAATTTTGATATTTTAAAATATATGGCACCTACTCAGCATAAGATAATTATAAAGCGTTATGGTATTATTAATATAACTAATAAAATAAACAAAGAAATACTCTTTAAAAGAATAGAAGATTTCTTTGGTGTTAAAATTGTTAAAGATTCAGACTCTCACGTTATATTTAACACTACATTGGCTAGATTTTTGAATACATTTTTTGTATATGAATCTGCTTGGAAAGGGTTAAATGATAAAGAAAGAATTGATTTAGATAGAAAATTACAAATTCAGATGTAAAAATATTTGCCTTCCTTCTTTTGAATTCTATCTAATTGACTGTCTGTTTTATTTACTCTTCTTCTACCACTTTCACGATCAATTCTATATGTAATATCAAGCATCTTTAGAGCAGCATTCATTCCCTCTTTTTTATTTAATACAGAACTGACATTTCCTTTTATTCCAGGAATTCCCTCAAAAATAAGCATTGTATCAGCCAGATGATCGATGAATTGGATATCATGATCAACTACTATAGCTGAAATTTCTTTCCTGGAAACAAATTCTTTTATTACCTCAGCAACATTTAATCTGTCTTCAACATCTATAAAAGCGCTTGGTTCGTCCATTAAAACCAATTGGGTATCCCCTGATAGATTAGCAGCAATATGCACTTTCTGCAATTCACCGCCAGACAAATCTTTTAGAGTATTATTCAAAATTGATTGTATATTCAACTTTTCAAGGATATTCTGCTTGTACCAACCCGAAGAAAACTCAGAACCTGCCTTTTCTTTTAAGAAGTCAATTACTTTTTTGTCAGGATTATCCAAAACCTGTTTTTTATATGAGATATTTTTTATTTTTATTTCATTTTTATCTGATTCCAGATTACCTGAAACTAAATTAAGGAAAGTAGTTTTTCCAAGACCGTTAGCACCGATTATGCACAAGACTTCTCCCTTATGCAGTTTTAAAGGACTGACGTTTAATGAAAAAGAATCAAATTTCTTTCCCAGTTCAGGAATTTCATATAAAACCTCGTTGCTGTATGTTCTTATTAAGTTAGAATCGGCAAACTTTATCGGATAATCTCTGAATCTTATGTTCTCTGAATCTAAAAATCCAGATAAGTACTCGTTAATCCCACGCCTGACTGATTTTGACTGGGAAAATATACCATAACAAGTAGGCTCACCATAAACAATCTGTATTTCATCAGATATGTAATCCAAAGTTGCAAGATCGTGCTCTATAACAACAACCCCTGCATTTTCATTCTCAACTATATCACGGATAACCTTTGCTATTTTGATTCTGTACGTAATATCCAAAAAAGAGCTTGGCTCATCAAAATAATAAAAATCAGCTTTACGGATAGCTGCAGCGATTATAGCTACTCTTTGTAACTCACCACCGGATAGATGGACAAAGTCTCGATCTTTTATACTTTCTATATCCAATTCCTTCATTAATTTATCCAGAATTTTACGCTCGTCAATTTTTTTAAGTAAGTCTATTACTTTTCCTTTATATAATTCCGGCAACAGCTCTATTCTTTGTGGTTTGTACGATAATTTTATTTTATTGTCAAGCAATTTAGTAAAATAATCGGCTATCCAATTTGTAGAATACCTTTGTATTATTTCTCTGTCTTGGGGAGGATTTTTATAATCCCCTAAATTGGGTTTTAAATTTCCAGCAAGTATAGAAAGTGCAGTTGATTTACCAATGCCATTCCTTCCTATGACACCAACTACTGTTTTCTTCTTTACAATGGGCAGTGAAAACAATTCAAATGAATTTTCTCCGTATCTATGAATAGGATCCTCTTTTAACTGCTCGGGCAGATTTAATACAGAAATTGCTGAATACGGACATTTATGGACACAAATCCCACAACCCGTGCATAGAATTTCATCTATTCTTGCCTTATCATTGATGTTTATAATGCAATTCTTTTCTTCTCTGTTGATAGGGCACACACTGGCGCAAAGGAAGTTACAGTTCTTCATAAAGCATTTCTCTTTCCTTACAATGGCTATTCTAGTCATTTTAAATTCCTGAACAATAATGTTTAAATACGTTTTTATTAATGGTCTTACATGGTAAAATGCTCAAAATGCGGTAAAAACATAGATATAGTGTTTCTTGAGAAGATTAGAGGAACTTATACTGGAAAAGGCAACAGAAAGAAAGCTATATGCTCAGAATGCCAGAAAACGCCACAGTAGTTCAGTCTGGTAGAATATCTGCTTCGTATGCATAGAAAAAGCAGAAAGTCGCAGGTTCAAATCCTGCCTGTGGCTTTTAATTTGTCAATATTATCAACAGAAATCCAGGCGCACATATTTCCATAACCTTTTTTGTCGATAGAGAATGGTTTTATTACTTCTACACCTTTCAAAAATATCAAAGTGCAATACTTCTTATACATTAATTCTGAAGCGTCATTATTGCTGATACAAATCTGTTTTCCATATTTTCTGATTATTTCTTCTATTTTGTTTTTATCGAGATTGTCAAAAAACATTACATCACTAATGCCAGACTTAACGCCAACTTGTTTCCCTGTTTCCTTAAAGTAGATTGTATCCTTTTTGTTTATTGCCATAAATGGCGCTTTTTTATGTTTGTACCATCTGGATTCAATTGTCTTTTCACCAGATAGAATTTTTCCTAACCAACCATTTTTGACAATAGCTAAATGCTCCATACTAGATAAAAAGAAGCTTAAGCATTTTTAATATTAACTGTTCTATTATTTTTACTTTAATCTGTATCTTTTCTAGTACAGAATCCAGACTAGTTACTCTGGAACTTAAATCTAAACCCAGCACAATCTCTAATTCTGGGCTATATAAATTTTCATAGGACTCTATAGAAAATCCAAGCTTTTGCAGTGGTTTTATTACTTCGTTATCTGTATGAGCATCTACTACTATTTTCTTAAATCCATTTTGCCTTGCATAGTATATTGCTTCTTTTAAGAGCGTAGAAAAAACTTTTTTTCTTTGGTATTCTTCAATAACCCTGACATTTTTTAATTCTAAAAGCAAGGGGTCCTGCTTGTGGGGTTGGAATATAAGACTAGCAATTATCTTACCATTTAATTCACATACATATGCTTTTTTATAGCCTAATTCTAATTCACACTTACATTTTTTTAACCATTCAGAATAGTTTGGATAGTTTAATGGATATTTTTTAATAAATTGGTATAATTCGTTTATCTCTTCAGGATCTGTAATTAACTTGATCTTACTCATTCACCTATAATTTAAAACAAATTTAAAAAGATTTAGATATTTTTATATAGTATAACAAAAAGTAGGATTTATGAATTATAAGATAGGAAATCTAAGATTAAAGAATAATCTCGTTCTTGCTCCAATGGCAGGCATAAATGACACTGCATTCAGAATGTTATGCAAGAGATACGGAGCAGGTTTAGTGTATACTGAAATGATAAACGCTAATGCTATTTTTAATAAGAATAAGGCTACTCTTAAAAAATTGAATTTTGTCGAGGAAGAAAGGCCTATTGCAGTACAATTATTTGGAGCAAATTTAAAAATGCTGGAATCAGCAGCAGTGATAGCAGAAGAAAAAGCAGATATTATTGATATAAATTTTGGATGTCCGGATTTAAAAGTATTAAATCAGGGATGCGGTGCAGCCTTGCTAAAAAGACCAAAAAGGATATCTGAAATAATAAAGGCAGTTGTAAATAAAGTTAGCATTCCTGTAACTGCGAAGATTAGAATAGGAACTGATAGCATAAAGATAGCAAGATTAATTGAAGACGCTGGTGCTTCAGCTATTGCTGTACATGCAAGAACAGTACGTCAGGGTTATTCAGGAAAAGCAGACTGGAGTAAAATAAGAGAAATAAAAGAAGCTGTGAATATCCCTATTATTGGGAATGGGGATGTATTCACAAAAGAAGATGCAGAAAACATGCAAAAATCAACAAAATGTGATTTTATAATGATTGGAAGAGCTGCAATGACAAATCCTGCGATATTCAAGGAGATTACTAATGGGAAGATAAGCAGCAAAGAAAAGCTAGATTTATTTTTTGAATATATTGAACTAGCAGAGAAATATAACTGCTATAAGTTTGTAACTGCAAAAAGGCATGCACTAAATTTTACAAGAGGGATGCCAAATTCAACAAGATTAAGAGAAAGAATAAGTTTATCTAAAACCATTGATGAAGTAAAAGAGAGTATTTTATCCTTTGATAACTGTTAAGACTTTTTAAATAAAGCGTATACTGCAATGTATATGTTGTAGTGAACTGCAAATTGCAGGGTGTGCGCGGGGGGTTTATAAAGGAAATTTACTTAATTGAAATATGAAACTATCAGAACCAATTATAAAATGGGCGTTAGATTTTTTAAATCAACCTTTAATTACAGAAAGTGGTGAAACTCTTACGACCTTGCTTCCCAAACCAACACCATGAGAAACTTCTATAACTGACTCTATTTCCTTGTACACTCCAGGCGCTTCTTCAGCAAGTCCATCCCAAGAACCAGATTTTACTTCTATACCTTTTTCATGCAATTCTTTTTTAATAGTTTCCCCTCTGAATTGTCTTAAAGCTTCATGCCTTGACATCACTCTACCTGCACCATGAGGAGCACTACTAAAAGAAATCTCTTCTGCTTTGTTAGTTCCAACTAAAATATATGATGGATTACCCATCGATGAAGGCACAAGTACCGGCTGTCCTGTTTTTTTATAAATCTCAGGTAATTCATCTCGTCCAGGACCAAAAGATCTTGTAGCACCTTTACGCATAATCAATACTTCTCTCGTTTTTCCATCTATTAAATGTTTTTCGAATTTTGCCACATTATGCGCGACGCAATATAATAAATTTATTTTTACCTTACCAAAAACTTTTTCAAAAGATTCACGTATCCAATGCATTATCATCTGTCTATTTGCAAATGCAAAATTAGTTGCTGCACTCATTGCACCATAATATTTTTGCCCTAAATCAGAATTGATTGGTGCATTTATCAGTTCTCTGTCAGGCAAATCCTTAAATCCATATTTCTGCTCCATTAGTTTTATGTAATCAGATGCAACTTGATGCCCAAGACCACGACTACCACAATGAATTTGTATAACAACATTCTCTGGGTTAATACCCCATTCTTTAGCAATTTTATCATCAAATATCTTATCCACTTTTTCAACTTCCAAAAAATGATTTCCTGATCCTAGAGAACCAAGCTGAGGCATCCCACGTTTTAATGCTGTATCTGAAACAGCACCTGGATCTGCTTTTGGCATACAACCATACTCTTCTGTTCTATCAATATCTTCTTTTATGCCATAACCTTCTTTTACTGCCCATTTAGTCCCATTTTTTAGAACCTCCATCAAAATATCCTTTGTTACTCTTAGAGTTCCCTTGCTTCCAAGACCGGATGGAACATTCTTGTATACTTCATTGATTAATTGATCTCTTTTTTTTAGAAATTCATTTACAGAAAGGTCTGTTAAACAGCATCTTACCCCACAATTGATGTCGTCTCAGGAAATTAAAGATTCTTTAATTTAATCCTACGCCACCAGGTGAGATTATTCCTTCCTGCATATCAAATGCAGCTACACCACCGATTGGAAAACCGTAGCCTGAATGTATGTCTGGCATAGCCAAAGCACGCTTTTGGATTCCCTTCAGTGTTGCAACATTTGCTAGCTGTTTTATTGCCTCTGGCTCTACAGCATCAAGGAGCTTTTTAGATGCAAAAATAACTCCTGGAACCAGCATAGAGCCTGTTTTAGGCAATTCCCATTCATATTCCGATATTTTCTTTAACTGGTCTTTCATTGTTGATAATAAGATTTATGTATTTATTAACATTTCGCTGATTTTTTCTCTTAGTTTATATGTATCAGCCCATTTTGCATAAGCCTGCCATCCTTGATAGCTTTCTAGAATCTTTTCTTTTGTTATTTGTTTATTTTTATACTGATTTATTTTTATCAACATTTTTCTTATATTTCTTTTCCTTAATAGCCTATAATAATAAAAATTCCTAAAACCAATAAAATCTATTCCTCTTGATAAAGAGATTACTTTAGACTTTTCTTTGTGCAATTCCAGCTTTAATTCTTCTTTTAGAAAGGCGTCTATTTGTTCTTTCCATTTGGTTAATTGCTCTTTAGAATTATGCAAAATCACAAAATCATCAACATATCTTATATAATATTTAGCTTTAAGTTTATGCTTAACAAAATAATCCAATTCATTGAGATAAACATTTGCAAAGAACTGAGAAGTCAGATTTCCTAGGGGCATTCCTATATCCTCTTTTTCCTGTCCATTTATTAATATTAGTTTGATTAAATTGATTACTTTTTCATCTGCTATCTTCTTCTCTATTATTTTTATTAAAATGTTATGACTAACTTCATAAAAATAATGCTTTATATCTCCTTTGAAGCAATAGCCTGAAACAAAATTATCATCAAAAATATCAGAGATTAACTTTCCATTATTTGATGCCTTTCTCTTGAACAGATTGAATCTTTTAACTGCAAATAAATTTCCTTTGTTCTTTCTTGAAGCGCATGAATCATGTATAAATATCTTCTCAAAAATAGGTTCTATTATGTTGCATAAAGCATGATGGACTATCCTGTCTTCAAAAAAGGAAACGTGTATTACCCTTGTTTTTGGGTCTCTGATAATAAATCTCTTTAGCGGTCTTGGCTTGTAGGTTTCACTTAATAATCTTTCTTGTAGTCTTAATAGATTTTCTTTTAAATTATATTTAAATTGAATTACGTAATCTTTTTTGGTCTTTCCTTTTCTAGCTTTTTTGAATGCTAGCAATAAATTATTATAAGAATAAATTTTATGATATAAATTATTATGAGTATGCATTTTATTGCCTTAGCAGCATAGACCATTCCGAGCCCAGAAGTCCCGTTCTTAATGAATTTCGAGTTCTGAGGATCCCTATTGCAATTCAAGTTAGCCCTATCCGAGTTAGCATTGAACCCCGCAACAGTTAAAGTAGCACACTAATCAAATATTCACGGCTATCTTAATTTTCATTCAGAAACTTTCCCAAGGCTCCTTCATTATTACTGGTTATCATAGCTGTATTTTATAACCGGAATCTTTTGGATTTGGTTGTAATCAGCATGCATGTGGTCTAAGTTATTGATCCTCACTAACTTATTGGGTAAGTTTCAAATCAATAGAGCTAAGACATTTTTATAGAATAAAATTAATTAATAAAGCTTCCTAAATTACGCGCCTTCGGCGCACCCAAACACCCCGAGCCCAGAATACGAGAACCGAGGATCCCAATTGCAACCCAAGTCAGCCCAATCCGAGTAAGCATAGAACCCCGCCACAGCACCATCTTCTGGTTTCCAATATCTAATATTTTCTCCTTGTCTATACTCTTGAGTATTATGTTTTGCATTTGGATTTGCTAATCCCTGATTATTTAGATTGGTAAAATCTATATAACAGTCATTCATTAGGCACGGATTTAAATCTTCAACTGTTGTTACAAGTTTTCCATTATTTAACCCATTTATTGTTTCAAGATGCCATTTTTTCTTTTTATTTATGCATTTTCCATTAAGCCATGTCCACACTCCTAGTTTTTTTGGGTCATATATAGCTATGTGATCTTTAGTTAGATGTAGATACATATTCAGTATTTCCTCTTCTCTAATTCTTGAGTTTTCTGCATTTAGTACAGGTGTCTTATTTTTGTAAGCATCTAAAATTTTATTGAAAAAATGCATGAATATTCTTGGAGTGGGTACATACAGTTTATTTCCAAGCAATTTTGTATGGGTATCTTCGTAATTCATGTTATTGTATCCTGGCAGTTCAAACTTGGATATTACTGCTCTTTTTCCATATAATCCATTTGTATCTAATTGAACATATTCTTTTGGATCTTGTATATCAAATTCTCCAGAAACATTTGGATCATCTACTTTTTGTGCTAGTATAGAAGTCTCTTTTAGATCTGGATTATGGGTTAATTCTGCTAATCTTATTAGATTTGGATTAATTCTCTTATTCATTTTTGCTCCTTAATTTTTGCGATACGCACCCCGAGCCCAGAATACGAGAGCAGAGGATCACTAAGGCAATCCAAGAGAGCCCTACCCGAGGAAGCATAGAACCCCGCAACAGAATTATTATCCTTCATTGGACGCCAATAATTAATATCATCTCCTTCTTTTGTTGGCATTCCCTGCTTGTTGCAACCGGATAAATCTATTTTACAATTATCCATTAGACATTCTTCTAATAATTTCCTATTTCTTGGGATTAAATTACCATTTGCATCCCGGACATGATTATAATAAATATATAAATTACCTTTTTCACTTTCCTGTATTTCCTTTCCTGCCTTATTTAAATATTTAAAATCAGCATCAAGCCATTCTGCTCTTCCAGGATTTCTTACACCAATAATTTCATCTAAAATTCTTTCCAGTTCTTTTGAATCTATTTTATTTTCATTACCATCAAATGCTTTTCCTGATTTAAGAAGACTAATAAAATCTATCCCCTGCCTTGGATTAAGAGTAAATCCATTTAATTCTAAATTCAATCTTAAGGAATTTATCCAATTTATGTTTCCAATATAATCTCTTCCATTCTTTTCCTTTGATGTATTTGATAATTTTAATCCCAAAATATTTGCTACTTTTTCAACTTCTGGATTATAAGATAATCTGTATTTTGAAACTAACAAATCAGGATATTCATAAGTTCCATGTCTTCCTTCAAGAATAATATAATCCTGTGGGTTTTGAACATTTATGTTTGGTGTTTGTATTGGCTGTTGCACTAGTGAAGTATCCACTTTTAGATCTGGATCATATGTCTGCTCTGCTAGTTTTAGTAAATTTGGGTTTATTTTCATTGTATTGATTTCTTGAGTTCCCCCATTGTTATGCTTTTAATGTCATCCTGTGAATGAAGTGGGAGAATAGCTACATTTTTCTTATCTTTCAACCTTTCTGACAGATTTTTTATGTTCCCAGAATCTGTATAGAACAAATGAACCCTGTGAACATTTGGCAATCCAGAGATGTAAGACAAAAATTCATCTAAATTGTGAATTCCCATATCAGAAACAACGCTTATGTCAATGCTCTTTTGCGCTTTAACCATATTTTCTATTGTTGATGTGCTGAATACAGTTCCGCCTGACTGATATGTTCTTATTATTTTGTGGATATTTTCCTTTTTATTGGAAGGACCAAAAACCAGATTGTCTGCTGAAAAATTATAAATTGTTACCTTAGATCCATTATTGAGATAGGCATTTGCTATTACAGTTGCTCCTAAAACAGGTATTGAAATATTTTCATCAGGGTTTGGCATGCTCCCAGATGAATCAATAACAATCAAGCTATCCGGAATTTCAAAATAGGCTGTTGTAACCTCTCCCTCTTTCTTAATCCATTTTTGTGTTATACCTGGAATTATTCCTGGACTTGAAAAAGGATCAAGATCATTTATGTGATCATCGAGACTAAATTCCTCATGTGAGTGTGGATATAAACTTCCATTCTTTTGTATTTGTTTTTTTCTAATAGGTATTGAAAAGTTCTCTGCAAGTGCTGAATAGAAATTTCTTGCTATAATTATATTTCCCTTCTCAGTTCCAGCGCTTTTTCCTGATTCTTGTTCTTTTAATTCCTTTCCCTCATTAGATTTTTCTAAAAATTGTTTTACTACATCCTCAAATTCTCCAGGCTGTGATTCCTGGGCAAACTGCCTTATTCCCTCTCTTACTTGATTATCAGAAAAACCAGAGCCAGAATCATGATCTTTTGATTCATATTTTTCATCCTGATGTTGGTCCATATATTCTTTAATAACACCAATAAATTTCCTAAAATTATTTTCTTCATTTGTTTTATCTAAATAATCTATTCCACTTAATCTTTCAATTAAATTATTTTCTTCTTTCTTAAGTTTTAATCCAAAATCTGTTTTCCATAATTTTTGACATAATCCAAAAAATATCTTATCCAAACTTTTTGATTTTATAGCTTCTGATTTTAGAGATTTTGGTATGCTCTCGTAACCCTTATTCTCAACAAGATTTGTATTATTTTGTACATTCAAGAATGCCTCTCTTGAATAATAAGCCTTCTGCCCATAAAGACTTTCACTGGCGATTTTTTGCAATCTTAACAAATTTAAAACAGATCCAGGATAATCTATAAAATGCCCTGTTTCATGCCCTAAAATTGCATTGAATGATGTAGATTCATCGCAATCAGATTTCTTCAGTTCTTGGACATAATCTGGATTAATAGTAATTTGGAGATTTTCAAAATTAAATTGTCCATTTGGAATATCTTGTGATAATTTTGGCTGAGGCAATTGAGGATAGTAAAAATCCCTTCTTACTTCCTGCCATTCTCTTTCCATTATATTTTGTAAATCTTCAGTCATTTTTACTCCTTAATTTTTGCGATACGCACCCCGAGCCCAGAATACGAGCCCCGAGGATCCCAAGCGCAACTCAAGAGAGCCCTACCCGAGAAAGCAACGAACCCCGCAACACGTTCTTTTTGTTTTTCTAGTTTGGAATTAACACGCCAGATATGAGCATCCTTTTCTGTTATCCATTTGTAAATATTATTTATTTCTTGTAAATTATCAGATCCTAGTAATGCCTTGAATGTATTTTTTTCTTTTAATTTTTTTACCCATTCATCTGGTCCAACAAAATCATCAGACACATTATATTGATCAGGCATTTTATAATTGTGAATTACTATATCTTTATTTGGAGAAGGCATATATTTTATTCTTGTTAAAGTCATTAACCAATTCTTGAACATTTTTTCTTTAATGAATTGCTTTGCCTGTTCTACTAAGTGCTTATTAGAAGAATCTCTGTTCTGATACAATGCCTGAAATAATGAATGATAGAGAGGAAAATCTCCTAGCTTAAATTCATTTGTTTTAGAGTATTCTGACCACTGGTCTTGTGTCTTAGAATCTCCATTATCCAATAATTCTTTTTGCAAGTCCACATGGTAAATTCCATCTCTGTAATTTACTCCTGTTACTGCCCAAAAATTAGGATTGTTGTTTATACTAAATTCTTGGGAAATATTTGGATCAGCTACTTTTTGTGCTAGTATAGAAGTCTCTTTTAGATCTGGATCATATGTCTGCTCTGCTAGTTTTAGTAAATTTGGGTTTATTTTCATTCTAACTCCTGTCCTAAATCCAAGAATACAGGATGACCCTTGCCGTTTGCAGCATATAATTTGGCTGCTTTTTTAGCTTCTTCCAATTTATTTTTTTGTATACAATTAATAACAGCCTGATAATTATTTCTGCTTTCAAGGAATCTTTTTTTAACGCCAGGCAGTTCGCTTGTTCCATCTCCAAGCAATGTTTTTACTGCATACAACAATAATGGATCTTTTCTGCTATCATCTTTTAATTTACTAGCAACACCATCAGTTAATCTTAACCTGTGCCATAATGCATAAGGAGCTACAGTCAGCATGTGCTCTAGATTTACTTCTTTTAAATCCTGCAACCATGCTAATGCCTGTGAATATCTTACTATGCTTTTATCCTCTCTTCTGCTTCCAGAACCCTCTATTAAATTGTATAGATAATGTCCCTCTTCTCCATTTATTGGATCATTGCTTCTTTTCTGCCCAAATTTAGGATGTGTGTTTAATTCTGAAATCAGGAAACTCAAATAAGTCAAAGCATCCTTGTCTAGTGCAATCTTTCCTATTTCGCTGTCTATTTCATTTAGTTCTTGCTCTGTCAGTGTCTCTAATCCATTTTGCTTTAATTCTTTTCTGAACACTTCAGATAAATCATTAAGGCTATTCCTTATTTCTTGATATGGCTTTCCTGAATTTAGCAATTCAATTATTTTATTTGAAATTTCAGGATTTTTTAATATAGCATCTTTAGCACCATAATAATCCTGGCTAATTGCTATAGCATTTGCTACTCCTGGGAATTTGCTTTCTGTAGCTACATCAAATCTATCTAAAATAGGGGGTATAAGTGAATTATTTCCTCTATCTTCATAATTACATGTAGCAAAAAATGGTTGTTTATCTTGGCTTATATGCTCATTAAGATAACCCCATTCTCCCCTATCTAATCCATCCAAAAGCATAGACTGGCTTGATTCTGGTATTCTATTAAATTCATCAACTATTTTTTGTGGCACTAAAACAAAGTGTTGCCATACAACATGTTCCTGACCCTGATGCATTTTACCATAATCTGGTCTTCCAACTATCTTTTCTTGTGTTAGTTGTGGACTTCCACGGATAACCGCCCTTCTTACAATTTCAATTGGTAAATTATTAAATAAAGAATGCAAGTATTCTGCGCTTGTAGTCTTACCCCCACCATATTCACCAAATAATATTTGTCTCCCTCTATTAAGCTCTGTTAATACACCAAATAATAGAGAAGAATTGAATTTATCATTGCCAATATTTAAATCATCTCTACATAAATAAAAATTATTCCTAATCTGTTCATATAAACCCTTAACCTTATCTTGATATTTCATCTTTTCTCCTCCTTCAGCAATTTCTCCAGACTGTATTCTATGACATGAGACCTGTTTCTAAATCTCCCATTTTCCAGCATAGAATCTATCAATTTTATCTTCTCTTCGTCCATTGACACACTTATTTTTTGCTTCATTTTATTAATTTATGCTACTTCGTAGTAGCAGAACTTATTTATAAACCTTTTGGTTTGTTGTTATTTTATAGAAGTAACACTAAATATCAACAACAACCCGAACTATAAAAGGTTTTTCCTTGATAAACATCTCGTTATAAGTTACAGCCTAAACATATAATAAACGAAAGTTATATATATTAGTAACTATTGTTTATTATATGATTCCGCTAATATTAAAATTGAAAAAAGCCCAGCATAAAGGTATTGCCCAAGCGCAGGATTTGATAATTAAAGAATTATATAATGTATTTAATGAGGCAGTTTTGCATGGAGGAACCAGTATCTGGAGATGCTATAAAGGGAATAGATTTTCAGAGGACATCGATGTTTATATCCAAAAAGATATAAAAAAATTAGATGAATTATTTGACAGATTTAAAAAAATAGGGTTTATAATAGAAAAAAGAAAGATAACAGAAAACAGCCTGTACTCCAATTTGAAATTTAACAGAATTTCTGTAAGATTTGAGGCTTTATTTAAAAGAATAAATGGTGCACTGATGGAATATGAAAATAGCGATGGAAATGTTATTATGGTATATTCATTAACCCCAGAAGAGTTAATAAAAGAAAAGGTAAATGCTTATTTAAACAGGAATAAAATAAGGGATTTATATGATATATTTTTCTTATTAAAATATATTAAGGATAAGATAAGCATAAAAGAAAGTTTATCCAATCTAATAAAAAATTTTAAAGCTCCAACAGATGAAAAAGATTTAAAGATTTTAATTTTAGAGGGAATTGTTCCAAAAGCAGAAAAAATGATGGAATATATAAAAAATAAAAATGGGTAAGGAAAAATATCTCAAAGACATAGAAAATATTTTTAAAAAGAGTGCAGTAGTTGATGCTAAATCCATAGAGCGTTTTATAAAAAGCAAAAAGAGAATAAAACAATATCAAAAACAGCTGATAAGAAACCTTATTTTAAAGGGAAAAATTAAAAGATTAACTAAGGGGTACTATAGTTTGTATGATGATCCTTCATTACTGGTGTTTTGTTTTAAGCCAGCATATTTGGGGCTGCAGGATGCTATGAGCTTCAATAATTTATGGGAGCAAGAAACAATACCTGTAATAATCACCTCCAAAAAAATAAGGCAGGGCATTAGAAAAGTATTTGGAAACAATGTCTTGATAAGAAGGATTAAAAAAAGATATATATTTGGGTTTGAATATCAAAAACAAAAAGACTATTATCTGCCTTATTCTAATATAGAAAAAACATTTATAGACATGATATATTTCAATCAAAAAATAAGTGAAGAAGATTTAAAAAACATTCTTAAACAAGTAAACAAGCAAAAATTAAAATCTTATCTTAAAATATATCCGTTAAAATTCAGGAAAAATATTTTAAATTTTATTTCATAATCAAATATCAACAACAACCTGAACCATATAAGGCTTTTCCTTTATCTCCATTTCATTGTATGTAACTGCCTTTATGTTTATTTTTATATCATATTGATTATTGAATTTATCCCCAATCAGTTCAGCAGTTAATTCATTCCCATCAATTTTAATATTTCTAATTTTATGCAATAAAAACTTCTCTGTATCCAGCAATATAAGCAATTGTTCAAGAAAATTATATAATAAAGACTTTTTATCTGATCCTTTTACTTTTATCTTATGTGTTAATTTTGATTTTATTTTATTATAATCTGTCATTACAGAAGTCATAGCCAAAGCTGCATTTGAAAATGCTTCTTCTAGTGATTTACCAAATGCCTGGAATTTAGCATCTGCTCTGTGCTCTAGAAATTTGTATTTCATTTTTAACCTATTTTCTTATTTAACATAATTTCAAGTTTTTTTATTATATTTAATAATCTGTCTTTTTTATTTTTCAAGTAACTATTCTCTATTTCCTTCCCTTCATAAGAGCTTTTATTTCTTTTTATTCTCAAATCGTTTATTAAGTTTATTTCCAACTCATCCAGTTCTTTATATTTTGAAAGTTCTTCTACCATCTCCTTGTGTGCATATTCTCCGATTGCCTTAATCCCATTTAGTAATAATACAGCAGTGACTAATTCTTTTATTATTTCATAATAATTTTCTGCTGCATTTGTTGGAAATTTTGTTGAATCAATTGAAGAAACAAATTCTTTCCTGTTTTTTATTAATCTCAGCATGGATTTCGCTTTTTCCAGATCCGGAGTTACTTTGATTATCATATTAAAACACCTTCAGGTATCCCTTAAGAATTATGCCATTTATTATATTATTCTTCAATTCCTTAGGTATATTTTTTATATTAGATTCAAATATCAAATGTATTTTTTTATCCAATTTTTCCTCAAATTTACTTAAATCTATTTTCTTTTCTTCCCCGATTATAAAGATATCAATATCTGATTCTTCTGTAAACTCCCCTTTTGAATAGCTCCCATACAAAACTATTACATCTGGTGAAAGAGAATTCCATAATTTATCAACTAATCCGCAGTCATTCAGCTCATAGATTATACTTATTTTTTTATATAAAATAAATTTTTCATTATCTCTTACTGCCTGATAAAAAGGGATCTCTCTCTTCTTGAATCTGCTGATTAAGCTTTCTTTCTCAAATTCCTTAAGATAATTCATGACAGATAAGGGTGATATTCTACTCAGCTTGCTTAATTCCCTAAGTCTAAATACTTCTGTTGGGGAGTCTAGAAAAACCTTCAAAAGCTTATATCTGTTATAATTTTGTAACATATGTAATAAAAATATAACACTCATTTAAATAGTTTTCTATTCTTAATATTTTAAAGAGTGGGCCCGGAGGGATTTGAACCCTCGGCCTTCGCCTTGTAAGGGCAACGTCTTAACCATTGTCCATCAAATAAGATTCTGGACCACAGGCCCAATATTGAATGAAAAATATCTTTTAAAAAGGTTTTGTTTAGTTATCTTACAGCACAAACACAAGGTTTATAAATAAATCTCTAAAATAGATAGGATAATGGAAGAGTCTCGAAAATTACCTGAATTGCCTGAGGAAATACCTGAAATTTCAAAGGAAGTTCAGAAAAAATTAGACGCTCTGAAGGTGAAATTAGAGCAGTTTAAGAAGTCAATTCTAAAGGAAAAGAACAACAATATAGTAGGAATTTCTTTACTGCCTCCAGAAAAAGAGAATAAGGATTTTATTAATGTTTTAGTCTTATTGAATACAGACAACGAGAAGGATCCAATAAGTTTCATAGATAGATCAATAAAATTTATTGAAAAACAGGCAACAGAAGTTGATAAAAACATAAAGCCAAGGATTATGTCTTTGTATGATCTAAAAGAATCCTGCTATGACGGCAAGTATGAAATTCTGAGGATGATTGCAATGTCCGCTCCGATACATGACCCGATGGATGTCCTGTCAGCACTAAGAATTTCCGAGATACACAAGACAATGTCCCTTAAAAAATTTGAAAAATATATAGTCAGTTATGTTGCAGCAGGCTCATTGTTCAGAGGAGAAAAGAGCAATGATATTGACATATACCTTGTTGTTGATGATACAGATGTTAAAAGAATGTCCAGAACAGAATTGAGGGATAAATTAGGGGCGATTATTCGTGGTATGGGTGCACAAGCAGCTGAATTAACAGGAATTAAAAAAACATTCCACATCCAAACCTATATTCTGACTGATTTTTGGGAGTCTATAAAGGATGCCCACCCTGTTATTTTCACTTTACTGAGAGATGGTGTTCCATTATTTGATCGCGGTGTTTTCATGCCATGGAAATTATTATTAAAAATGGGGCGTATAAGGCCATCGCAAGAAGCAATTGAGATGCAGATGGATATAGGAGAAAGACTGATAGAAAGGACAAAATATAAATTATTAAGCGTTGTTGGGGAAGACTTGTATTATGCTGTCTTAAACCCGGCACAAGCCGCCCTAATGCTGTATGGCATAGCACCGCCAACCCCAAAAGAAACAATTGAGCTGCTTGACAAGATATTTGTTAAGCAGGAAAAAATGCTTGAAAAGAAGTACGTTGACATTCTGGAAAAAATAAGGGTTTATTACAAGGATATTGAACACAGAAAGATCCAGAAAATATCAGGGAAAGATATAGATGAATTATTGATAAATTGTGAGGATTACTTAAAGAGAATAAAAAAACTATTCGAGCAGATACAAAAGAAAAAAGACATTGAAAATGTGGAAGAAACATATGATTCCTGCACAAAGATAGCAAGGGAGATGATAGAATTAAACAAAATCAAGTTTACAGACGCGACCTTGTTAAGCTCATTCAAACAAGTGATAGAGAAGGAAAAACTACCATCTCATCTGGGGGATATACTCAAACAAGTGATGTATATCAAAAGAGATTATAAAACAAAGAAACTAACAACACAGGAGATAGAAAAGGTAAGGCGTGATGCTAGGATATACATGAAAAACTGTGTTGATTATATCCAGAGAAGAAACCTCTTTGAGTTAAGCAAAGTTAAAAAAGAAAAATAAGCATAATTAGAAAGCTTTTTAAATCTTAATTTTTGGAATAAAGTCATGGAAGGTCTTATATTAAATTATAGGAGAAGCAGGCATGTTCAGAGGAACAAGCACATGATCATAAGAGTTCCCAGTATAGACACAAAGGAAAAAGCAAGCAAATTGATTAATAAAAAAGTAATGTGGAAAAGCCCCACAGGCAAGGAACTAACAGGTGTAATAAAAAGCACGCACGGCAATACAGGTGCTGTAAGGGTTATTTTTGATAAGGGGCTGCCTGGGCAGTCTATGGGGGATAAAATAAAAATAGAATAAAATGTCAACATTAAGAAAAGGAAAGTGTTACAGAAATTTTACAAGACCGTACACCAGAAAGAGCAAATTCAAGAAGTATTCATACATATCAACAATACCCGAGAGCAAGATAGTAAAATTCAACTTTGGAGATTCTAAAAAGAAGTTTAAGTACATAGCAAGGCTTGTATCAAGGTTCGATCACAATATAAGACACAATGCTTTAGAATCAGCGAGACAGGTAGTTAACAGGGATTTAGAAACAACAGTTGGAAGTGCATATTTTATGCGTGTTAGTGTCTATCCTCATCACATTCTAAGGGAGAATAAGATGTTAACAGGCGCTCATGCAGATAGATTGCAAACAGGAATGGCCCATGCGTTTGGAAAGCCTGTTGGAAGGGCTGCAAGAGTAAAAAAAGGCAAAGTAGTGATTATGGTTGGCATTGATGAGAATGGATTAGAAATAGTAAAAAAGGCGTACAAAAAGGTCATGCCCAAATTACCAGGAACTTATAGTGTAGAAATAGAACAACTAAATAAATAGCTTTTTATATTTCTAAATATCATACTTAACACAATAAAAGAGGATTAAATGAGCAAAACTATAGTATGGTTCAAAGATATTTCTGAGGATGAATTAGAATTAGTTGGTGGAAAAGCCCTTAATCTAGGGGTTATGTACAACTTAAAATTACCTGTGCCTCCTGGGTTTGTTGTTACAACACAAGCTTATAAACAATTTCTTGAAGAAACAAAATTAGATAAAAAAATATATTCATTATTAAAAAGTCTAGATATCCAAGATACAGAAAAACTGGAAAAAACAGCAAAACACATACAAGAATTAATGCTAGATAGAGATATTCCAGAAAATATAGCAAATGAAATAAAATTTGCTTATGAAAATATTTCTATTGACTTATCCGTGTACAGAACTGCATCCAAAGCAGCATTAGATATAATAAAAGCAGGTCGTGATATTCCCTGGGTTGCTGTTCGTTCGAGTGCAACTGCCGAGGACAGGCCAGAAGCGAGTTTTGCTGGCCAACAGGAAACTTTTTTGAATATCAAAGGGGGAAATAATATTGTTCGTGCAGTGCAGAGATGTTGGGCTTCTTTGTTTACTGCAAGGGCAATTTATTACAGGGTAAAAAATAATTTTCTGCATGAAGAAGTTTTGATAGCTGTCGTTATACAAAAAATGATTGATTCTGAAACATCTGGAGTAATGTTTTCTATTAACCCTGCTACAAACAATAAAAACGAAATCCTAATTGAAGCTGGTTTTGGTTTGGGAGAGGCAATAGTAGGAGGTCAAATAATTCCTGATATTTATATTGTAGATAAAAATTCTTATGAAATAAGAGATAAAAAAATTTCAATACAAACATGGATGTATGCTCGTGATGAAGGGCTTAGAAAAACAACAAAGATTCAACTAAGCCCAACAAAAGCTAAAGAACAAAAATTAACGGAGGATCAGATAGTAAGATTAGCAGAATTCGGAAAAAAACTAGAAAAACATTATAATAAACCGCAAGATATAGAATATGCTGTTGAACATGGTCGCATCTACATTGTACAAACAAGAGCTGTAACAACAGAAGAAAAAGTAAAAAAAGCAAGATCTCATGAAGAGATAAATGCTACTCCAATTCTAATAGGTCTCGGAGCAAGCCCGGGAATTGCATCTGGTGTTGTTAAAATAGTACATGATATTAATGAATTATCAAAGATACAAAAGGGGGATGTTCTTGTAACTGTAATGACAAATCCAGACTTCGTTGTTGCGATGGAAAAGGCATGTGCTATAATAACAGACGAGGGAGCAATGACAAGTCATGCTGCTATAGTATCAAGAGAGATGGGAATTCCCTGTGTCACTGGAACGGAAAAAGCAACAAAAATATTCACAGATGGAATGATTATAACTGTTGATGGAACTAATGGTAAAATTTATAAAGGAAATCCAGAATTAGAGGAAATACAAAAAGAAAAGATTGAATATCCTTACAAGGAAACAAAAACTAAGATTTATATGAATCTTGGAGAGCCTGATAAGATTGATGATTATAAAGATTTATACTTTGATGGCATTGGTTTAATGCGATTGGAGTTTGTAATTGCAAATAAAGTTGGAGAGCATCCAAATTATTTGATAAGAACAGGACAGCAAAGAAAATATGTTGATGAATTATATGAAGGAATTAAAAAAGTAGCTTCAAATATTGAAGGGAAACCAGTAATTGTAAGATTCTCAGATTTCAAGACAAATGAATACAAGGATCTGAAAGGAGGAGATGAATTTGAGCCACACGAAGAAAATCCAATGATTGGCTGGCGCGGTGTTTCAAGATATACCAGCGATGAATTCAAGGACGCTTTTAAACTGGAGTGCAAAGCAATTAAAAAAGTGCGCGAGGAATTCAAGAATGTTCATATCATGCTTCCATTTGTAAGAACTATAAAAGAGGTTAACAAATGCATAGAAATAATGAAGGAAGCTGGATTGGAGAAGAATGAAAAATTTAAGATATTCTTAATGGCAGAGGTTCCTTCAATGGCACTTATCCCGGAAGAATTTGCAGAACTGGATATAGACGGAGTTTCTATCGGAAGCAATGATTTAACACAATTATGTCTTGGTGTTGATCGTGATTCATCCAGATTGGGAAGAATGGGTTATTTTGATGAAAGAAACCACGCAGTATTAAAAGCAATACATAATATTATTTCTGTATTCAAAGAAAAAGGAAAAACTGTCTCGCTGTGCGGACAGGCTGCATCAGAGTATAAAGAATTTGTTGAATTTTTGGTAAAGGAAGGAATCGATTCTGTCTCAGTAAATCCGGATGTTGTTAATAAAGTAAGATTTGATGTTTACGATGTAGAAAATAGCAAAGCTTGATTACCATCTAAAAAGTTTAATCCATTCTTTGTAATCTCCATATTCCTCCATTAAAATGGCTTCTGCCTTTGTTTTTTACGAAACCCATTTTCTTTAAACTTAATGTTCCAGACTTATTACCTTTTATATGTGATCGGATAGAATTAGAAGTTATATTTAGAATATTTGATAATTCTTCATGCAGTTTTAATAAATTATTAACTAAATTTTCTTCAAATTTGATAACATAATTCTTTTTTGTTTTTCCTTTTCTTGCTTTCTTCCAAGATTTAACAAGATTGCTTATAGAAAAAACTTCTTGGTAAGGGTGTTCATTATTCATAAAAAATGTTCTGTTAGCCAAAACTATTCCAAACAAAGAACCATAATCAAGGTCCAAGTACCTGTAGTCGCCATAGAAATCAGACCTGTTACCATAGTCAATCCTAAAATTGGCGTGTAGCTCTGGCTAAACCAGAACAAATTATTTTAGAATTTGAATTTAAAAGACTTACTCTTGGTATAATTTACGTATTCTACACTCAAAATCGTTTCTTGAAGCATCTGGAACAAATGGTTTGGATACTTCTAATATTTGCTTTAAAGTAGGGCTTACAAGTTTTTGCGTGGCTTCGCCATCTTCTAATACCCCAAACAAAGAACCACTAACACCGCCCAAGTCCCTGTCGCCGCCATCGAAAGCAGACCAGCCACAGCCAATCCTACGAAGCCAAAGTGCTATTGAATAGTCTTCCGTTCTAACTTCTGGAAGACAAAATGTTACTTCTTGGATTTCTGCGTTGTTTCTTAAAAATAATCCATATTGATTAGCCACTTCTTTTCCTTGAGCTAGATATACAATTCCCTTGTCATCTGAAAAACAGTCTGTAGGAACATTATGAGTTGTTAACTGCCCAAGGTCTAAAACTCTTTTCTTAGATATTGACTTTTTGGAATCCTTTTCTGCTACTTCTAAAAGCACATCTCTTGCTGGCTTACCATCAAGCAAGATATCCTTTGTTAGTAAAAATTTATTATTATTTTCATGTAAATCTACTGCTCTTTGAGCATATTTAATTAAAGGATTGTATTCTGCTCTGGCAGCTAAAACTCTTCCATCAACAACATTAAAATTTTCTGAAAACCAAGCTCCATTTTTACAAGCATCAGAATTACGTATAGCATTCCTTCTTTAGCTGTTGCAAATCTTTGATTGCCTGATTGTTTAAGGCAATGCGCAAAATTTCCATTATACCGTTGCAGTTTCATGCTAATCTCATGATAATTACTTGTTTATAAATCTTTCTATTGTTGTTATTTTAAAGAAGTAACATAATCTGCTAGATAAAACTAATAGACTTAAAAAACCTTTATAAACTTCTTCTAATTGAACTTAATAAAAGGAGGTGCATAAAATGTTGGAAACACTTGCTTTGCTTGGAACAGGCTTTTTAGCATTGATCATAGTCCTGTCTATATGGGAAGCTATATGGAAAGGCTTTGGTATGTGGAGATCTGCAAGAAACGGGCATTTAGTATGGTTCGTATGCATACTAGTCCTAAATACTATTGGAATACTGCCAATAATCTACTTGTTGCTGCATCCAAAAAAGAAAAGAAAGTAATTTAAACTAATTCTTTTTTTATTTTTATATGGATAATATCTCTGATGTAATGGATATTTTATTGAAAAGATACAGGAAACATAGACAGCCAACAATAAGAAGAACCTCTAAAGAGAATAGTCCTTTCAAGGTTTTAATAACTTGTTTACTATCTCTAAGAACGCAGGATAAAAACACAGAAATAGCATCTGATAATTTATTTCAGCATGTTAAAAAATCAGAAGATATAATAAAAATGCCTGTTAAAAAACTTGAAAAATTAATCTATTCTTCAGGTCATTATAAAAAGAAGGCAAGAACAATAAAGCATGTTACCAGAGAAATAATTTCCAGATTCAATAATAAAGTTCCTTCAAATAAAGAGGATTTATTATCCATAAAAGGAATTGGACCAAAAACAGCAAATATTGTATTAAGTTTCGCTTACGGAAAAATGGTCTTGCCAATTGATACTCATTGCCACCACATTCCCAATCGATTAGGGTGGGTGAAAACTAAAACTCCAGAGCAAACAGAGAAAGAACTTGAAAAGATTTTGCCTAAAAAATACTGGAAAGAGTTCAATACAACAATAATCTTGTTTGGTAAATCAATTTGTTTGCCTATTTCACCAAAGTGCTCTATCTGTCCTGTATTTAGGTACTGCAAAAAAATAGGAGTGACGATATCAAGGTAAGAAGAATAGAACAATTTTATATTTTATTCCAAGGGGGAGCATATTTAATATACCCTTTTTGTATTTTCCCTTTTAATTTTTTAAATCCTGGCTTTATTATTTTTCTGCAATTTTTTGATCCACACCTGCACTTCATCATCCAGATATCTGCTGGATTGGAATCAATAGTATAATCGCATGTAATCTCTTGTCCTTTTTTTATAGGTTTTATAGATATTAGTTGCTCGTTATAGATGTTTGCATGCTTGAAATAAGAATTTGGGTCACATGAATGATTGATATATCGCTCCGGAGACTTCATGATGGAATATTTATTAGAACCAACATAGCTCATGTGATTTTGGTAGTGATAAGACACGGAAGAGGCTTCTTTTTCTGATAGCAGATTATTATGCTTTATTTTTAAGATAGTTTTTCCCTTCCTAAAATTTTTTCCGGCAAAAACCCCCTTCCCTTTCTTTCCTATATTTTTGATGACAATATTCATTTAATGGATATAACCCCATGTATGCAGCCTATCACTATCAGTGCTCCATTTATCTCCTATATCAGTCCTGTAATACATGTTTTGTATAAGTATGTTCTTAATACGGTTATATGTCTGCTTTCTTGCATCTTCAACTGTAATGCCTGATCCAGTAACAACCAATAAATAACCAGAGTCTATTGCTAGGTACCAATCACCATCAACCATCTTTATGTCCCCAAGATGAATGCCCTCCAAGTTAGGTTTTTTGAATATGATTGAACATTCACTGTAAATTTCAAATTCTTTTTTGTCCTTGTAAGGCCATGGTGGAACACCAACTACAACCCCTATCTGAAATCCTCTTTTTGTTTTAAGTGTAAAACTTTCCCCTCTAGCAAGCTTCCATAACCACTCACCTACCGGAGTTAAAATCCCCTCTAATTGTATTGATATTGTTGGATAACCAAATCTGCAGGTCCATTCCAATGGGTATATTCCATTCCCATTTGCAATACAATTGATATCGATATAACCAACATAATTGCATGCAGCCAGAGAATCCTTCATCTTTTCTAAAGTCAGTTTAAATATATTATTTGGCTCGCTCCAGTACATTAAAGTGCCTTGCTCCCCTGTATTTGGTCCTATGTCCCCAGGAAATAATCTTTTGTGCTCAAAATTTACATTGATGGGGTAAATAAAATCCTTTCCGTTAAAAAACGCGCCTACTGCTATCTCAACGCCCTGTGCATATTTTTGCAACTGGAATTTTTTAATCTTTTTAGACCAGGTTTTTTTGTTATGCTCAAGTATTTCTATTAAATCCTCCCCTGTATCCTCTTGACCGATAAACAAAATGCCTTTTTGGTCTGCAGTTATTGTACCTGATGGTTTGAATACATAACGCCCCTTATTTTCTTTGATAAATGTTATTGCATCATCAAAATCTGCAAAATCCCAATGAGGCAGTATCAACATTCCGGCTTTTTTCATCTCATCCTGCCCAAACTCTCTGTCCTCTTCTAATTTATCTGTATACTCGCTACATCCGATTACAAGCTTTCCTGGCTTACGCAATAAATCTGCAATCTTACCAAAACCAGCGTCGTCAAAAATTATTACGTCCGCCCAATCCTTATAATCCTCCCAATTATCCACTTTATCAATGAAACCATCGTAAACTACTTTATCCTCCACATTTCTTGTATAAAATTTTACTTCGTGCCCCTCTTGTTTGACTTTCCATGCCAGATCCCCGCTTAGGGCCTCCCAAGAAATAAATAAAAACTTTTTAGGAACAAAGTTTAAATTATTTCTTCTATTTTTAAAACAAGGATGATATCACAAAAAGACAGAGAATTACTGGAGAAGCAGCATTATGCAGTAATAGGAAACCACAGCGCATCAAAGATGTGCTCGTGGACAAAAAAATCCATAAAAAATGAGGGTGTTTGTTACAAAGAAAAATTCTATGGTATAAAATCACATCGTTGTTGTCAGATGACTCCTTGCCTGGCCTGCACAAATTCATGCTTGTTCTGCTGGAGAAATGTAACACAGAATACCTCCTCTGGATGGAAAGATGAATGGAAAGCAGATGATCCTGAATTTATTATAGAAGAGTGCATAAAATCACAAAAAAAATTAATTTCTGGCTTGGGCGGGTTGAAGGAGACAAACAAAACAAAATTCAGGGAGGCACAAGAGCCTATGAACTTTGCTATCTCCCTAACTGGAGAACCAACTTTATATCCAAAATTAAGTGGATTAATCAGGTCATTGCATAAAAAAGGAAAAACTACTTTTCTTGTAACAAACGGTTTGTTTCCGGAGGTAATTAAAAATCTAGAGATGCCGACCCAGTTATATATTTCATTGGATGCTCCTAATGAAGAGATATACACAAAAATTGATAATTCATTGATCGACGATGCCTGGAGCAGATTAAATAAGACACTGAGCTTATTAAAAAATCTAAAGACCAGAACAGCCATAAGATTGACGTTGGTAAAAAAATTAAACATGTGCAACCCCAAGGATTATGGAATACTAATTGACCGTGCTTCTCCCATGTTTGTTGAGGTAAAGGGGTTTATGAATCTCGGTTGTTCAAGAAGCAGATTAAAATGGGAACAAATGCCAACATTCCAAGAGGTAAAAGAATTTGCAAAATCCCTAGAAAAATATTCTTCATACAAAATAAGAGACGAGCAAGAGGCTTCAAGGGTTGTGCTAATGATGAGGAAGGGCTTCATGGAGAGAAAATTAACTGTGCAGAGTATAAAATAATAAAAATCACTTGGGATATAAATCTTAATAAATGAGACTCATTTAAAATGTGCATAGATAATTTTAAATATGAATATAAGTCTTATTATTGAAAATGGCATATTCAGAAAATGCAGATGTGATAATTATTGAAGCAAATTACGACAGAACATCTTCATATGGAAAGGGTTCTAACAAAGCACCAAAAGCAATTAAGAAAATTTTTGACAACCAAATTGAAATTTATGAGAGAATTACAGGATTAAACCCGGCTGAAGATCTTAGAATCGAATTTCAGGATTTGGGAGATCTAAACACATTATCTCCTGAAAAAATGGTCAGTAAAATAAAAAAAGTGTTTAAAAATTTATATAAAAAAAATAAATTTATTATTACACTGGGGGGAGAGCATTCTATTACAAACGGGCCTCTTGAAGCAATAAGCGAATTAAGCAAGTCTTCAGATATCACGGTAGTGCAGATTGATGCGCATTTTGATTTAAGGCCAGATGATTCAGATTATAGTCCAAGACCATGGGGAAAATACAAGAACTTATCATGGTAAATTAGAATTAGAATTTGCCAAAAATAATAATATAAAGTTCTTTGAGTGGGGAAAAGATGGAGATCCAAGAATAAAAAATATAATAAAAGCTATCCCAACAAAGAATGTTTATTTGACAATAGATGTGGACGGATTTGACCCATCTGTAATGCCCTCAACAGGAACTCCTGTTCCAGATGGAATACAATGGAGATATGGCATGAATCTATTAAAAGAGATTTTTAATTCAAAAAATGTGATAGCAGCGGATATAGCAGAAGTCATACCTGAAAGAAGCACAACCTACAATGCAGCCCAATTATTGTATTATTTGATAGCACTAAAGCAAAAGGATATTCTTGCAAAAAAATAATTACTTAATATATCCTCCTCTTTGCAGATTCCACAATCTTCTGTACATACCTTTATTCTTTATCAAATCACTGTGTTTTCCCTTTTGCACTACCTTTTCCTTATCTACAACAATAATCATATCGGCATTCATTATTGTGGACAACCTGTGTGCTATTATAACCGAGGTTCTACCCCTCATTAATTTTGGCAGATCTTTCTGGATATCGTGCTCGGTCTTTGAATCAAGAGATGATGTAGCCTCATCCAACACTAAAACCTTTTTATTTGCTAATAAAGCCCTTGCTATTGAAACCCTTTGTTTTTCTCCGCCAGACAGTTTTACTCCGCGCTCACCAACAATGGTATTCTCTTTCTTTGGAAATTTGTTTATTATTTTATCCAGTTGCGCAAACTTGATTGCTTTAAATACATTCTGCCTAGAAGCTTTTGGATTTGAGAAAATTAGATTGTTGTATATTGTGTCATCAAATAGTATACACTCTTGCGGAACAATGCTTAATTCTGACCTTAATGATTCCTGTTTAAAATCCCTTATATCCCTGCCATCTATTAAAATACTGCCTGAGTCAACATCATAAAACCTGTACAATAATTTGACCAGTGTTGTCTTCCCTGATCCGGATGGTCCAACCAGTGCAACCTTTTTGTGCTTGGGTATTTTAAGATTAAAATTCTTGAATATTATCCTGTTTCCATACGTAAATGTAACATTCTTAAATTCGATATTTCCATCGCGGATTTTTAATTCCTTTGCATTTTCTTTGTCTTTTATCTCATTTTTAATCTTTCCGTACTGGAATAAGGATTCAAAATCAGCCATAGCATCATAAAAGGTTCTTACACCATGGACAAAACCAAATAACGGGCTTATCAGAGATCCGTATGTTGAATATATAAAAACAAGAGTGCCGATGGTTATCTCGTGATTCAATAACTTAAGGATGGGGAAATAAACAATTAGAAACGTTCCAACTCCAAGTATTAATGCCTCTCCTGCACTAGTCCACCTGTAATAATTCCAGTTCTTGAGGACGGCCTTTCTTGTAAGTTCTGATATTTTGGCAAATTTTTTCTTTATTAAAAATTCCTTTCCAAAATATTTTATTGAGTCTATATTTGTGAATATATCGCTAATATTGGCTTTTTCCGTGTCATCTGTATTATTTCTTCTAATGCTGGAATCTTGCTGCAATCTGCTCATCCAAAGGTTGAATATAATAAAAACAACCATAACACTCATTGTTATTAAAGCGGATAGCCAATCAAAATATATTAAAGCTGCAGCTGAAACCAAGGTTTGGAATATTAATGGAGAAAAATTAAAGGCAATAACATCCGTCAAATGCTCAATCGCCTTTCCTCCACGGATTAATTTGGATATTAATGCCCCGGTTTTTACTGAAGTAAAAAATTTATGCGACAGATTAATCAAGTGATTGAAATACTTTCTTTTTAGATCCATTATTGCACTCGATTCTAAAACATTTATGGTGTGCAATTCCAACCAGTTTAGCAGTGTTCTGGACAGGATTAGACCCAAAAATACAATTAGCAAGAAAATAAGAAAACCAACAAAATTTTCTAAAGTAATGCTTCCTATTGAAAAACTAGTTCCATTATCAACCAATAATTTGAATAAATATCTGTCTAATAAAAAAGTAGCTTGTGTTAGTAATATGATTAATAGTAAACCAGTATAGATGTACTTATACTTTTTAACAAGAGTGTAATAAATACGCAAATTATACTTATAATCTATTTTTTTCTTGGTGTATGCCATTTTCTACTTTTATATGCTAAACCGGGAAACAATTTATAATGCACACGGCCATAAAACAGGCAAATACTCTAAAAAGAGCGATGTATCTGATGAAGAAATTGAAGATTCATCATAACATACACCTCTTTTTTATATTCTCTTTTTCAAGGATTTAAATATTTATCTCCATAAGCGTTTTAGGATGGTTTTGTTCTAGAATTAGGAAAAATTCAAACCTGCAAGTATCAGAGAAGCATTAACGAGAGTTCCCACAATCTACTGAGGATGTCCAATTAGTAAAGGAACAAAAAATGTGATTGCAGAATACGCAAGAAATTCAATAGGTTCATTAGCGTTTGAAAGAATATAGTTTGTTTGATATAAATTTTTAAACATATTTAATGATAAAAGATTGGAGTGTATAAATATAATGATTTTAATAATAAATGGGGAGGACGAGGGACGAAGTCATTTAGATGATTAAGCCTTTCTGGATTTTTTCTGATCTTCAAAATAATTTGCTACTACTTTTCTTGTAGCATCCCATAATTTTCTTACTTCAGGCCTATATTCAGTATAATCCCAACCAGGGGTTAATTGGAATTGTATAGCACTACATCTTGGATAATCCTCTAAAAATGATGAAACCATCTCAAAACTATCAAATGTAAATGATTTATCCACTCGGGTTATATTGCCGCCAATAGTAAAAGTCCCGAGTTCTTCTATGATTCCCTTTCCATTATTGTTTAAACCCAAAGATATATGTTGTTTTATGTGATAAGAAATACTGGCTGGTAGGTTTAATACAATATATTTTAACAATGATTTTGTTTCATCCAATCCCAATGGTCTTGGAAAGCATATTCTTACTTTGCTCATCAAATCAGTAGGTTCAATCCGTGGCATGACCGAACAAATATATTAATATTTAAATACCTTTGTTACTTCGGATATCCACAACACATTCAGTTGTCTTGAATGTTTTATAAGCGGTTTTAGTTCAGTGGTAGAATGCGAGATTCCCATACGTTGGAAAGATCTCGAAATGCGGGTCCGATTCCCGCAAACCGCACTTTTAG